>CAYLJQ010000151.1:0-11853 GCA_964383955.1 uncultured Heliomicrobium sp.
CGGCACCAGAACTTCCATGAAGCCTGTGCAAATTAAAGTCTTTGAGAATCAAGTGAATGGGCGAAGTTTTGGAGTGCTGCGACTTGTCGCAGCTTTGCGTTTTCAAGCGCGAAATAGCCGGGACAGCCAAGTTTCGACCAAGAATGAAAAGCGGCGACAAGTCGCACGCACTCCATAATCACGCTGTTAAACTCGTTGAAAATGAGGCGCTTTAATTTGCACAGGCTTCACTTACACAGAGATGCAGAACGCAGTCAAGCAATCTTTATCGCAAATTCTTTGATGATCTGATGGCGCAATCGCGCCGGGATGCATGAATGCATTCGTCAAGTAAACAGCGCTGAACGTCAGTGGCGTTCTGCCGCCGCCCACTCGTTTCCTATCCAAACTGAGCCCAAATCAGCCTGAGTTCAGCTTGGTTCCCATTTGGCAAGGCAGTTCATCCCCTTCGCCCAAGCCCAACACTTCAAGTTTCCATACACGAATTTGGCGCAGTTCCATTTTTCAAGAGCTGCCAGCCAGGCGCAGGCGATTTTTTCTCCTTTCACCCCATGGAAGCGTGGAAATCTTTTTGACGTTTTATAGTCGCCTACATAATATGTGTTTATGGCACCTATCAATTCACAGAAATTTGACCGCGAACTAAAGAAGGGAAGCGCGGAGTTGCTGATCCTGTCTTTGCTGGAAGCTCGCCAGCGTCATGGCTACGAAATTCGCAAACTGATCGAAACGCGCTCGGACGGCGTGCTGAAGTTCAATGCGGCTTCGCTTTATCCGCTGCTGTATCGGCTGGAAAAACGCGGCTGGATTGAAGGGAAGTGGGTGGAAAAGGCGGGGCAACGACGCCGTCGTTATTACCATTTGACGAAAGATGGAAAGAAAGTGCTGGCCGCGCAGCGCAGCATCTGGGAATCCTTCGTCGCGGCAATTAATCGCGTTACAGGAACCGAAAGTGCCTGACTGGAAATTACAAATCAGACAGCGGTTAGCAAAGTTGGGATTGGAGCCGACACGCGAAGCCGTCATTGTCGAGGAACTCGCGCAGCATTTGGCTGATTGTTACGCGGAGTTGCTGGCGGGCGGTTCGTCAGCGGCAGAAGCCGAGCGCCAAACGCGTGCGGAATTGAGCGGAAATGAAGTGCTGGCGCGCGAACTGCGGCGCGTGGAGCGGCGGACCCATCAAGAACCAATCATTCTGGGAACCAATCGAAGGAGAAATATGATTGCAGATTTGTGGCAGGATTTGCGCTACGGCGCACGAATGTTGATGAAGCAGCCTGGCTTCAGCCTGATCGCCATCCTCACGCTGGCATTGGGCATTGGTGCGAACACGGCGATGTTCAGTGTCGTGAATGCGGTCTTACTACGACCTTTGCCTTTCCCTGAACCCGAACGCCTGATGCTCCTGGTGGATGGAAAGAGGCCCGCGAACTTTGCCGGCGCAGATGTTCGCGACCTGGCGCTGCCGAACCGCTCCTTCGCGCAATTCGGTGCCCACTCTATCGCAACGTTCAATCTGGCTGGGGGCAGCGTGCCGGAGCGCGTCAATGGCGCGCGTGTTTCGGCTGGCCTGTTGCCAACGCTTGGCGTGCAGCCACTGTACGGCAGAAACCTGACCACGGAAGAAGATCGAGAGGGCGGTGCAAAAGTTGTTCTGCTTGGTCACGGAGTATGGAAAAGACAGTTTGGCGCTGACCCCAACGTGGTGGGCCGCGCGATCAGCCTTGACGAACAGAGCTACACGGTGATTGGTGTGCTGCCACCGACGCTCAATTTTCCTTCGGACAAAGAACTGTTTGTGCCTTTGGCCCTCAGCGCAAAAGACCTGGACAGTTATTTCAGCCCCTTTTTTATCAACATCACTGCCCGCTTGAAGCCAGACGTCACTCGTCAACAGGCCGATGCCGAACTGTCCACAATCATCAAAAAACAGGGAGAGGGAGAGAAAGGCCCGCGCTTCCAACGCCTGCGGGTAATGGGATTACAAGAAGCGATGGTGGGTGACGCACGCACGATGATGTTGGTGCTGCTGGGTGCAGTCGGCTTCGTCGTGTTGATCGCTTGCGCCAATCTGGCGAACCTGCTGCTGACGGCAGCAGCGCGGCGACACAAAGAAATCGCTGTTCGCTTAAGCCTTGGCGCCAGCCGCAACCGCGTTGTGCGGCAATTCCTGACCGAAAGTTTGCTGCTGGCTGGTTTGGGCGGAGTGGCGGGTTTGTTACTGGCTTCCGCAGGAATAACGATGATCAATGCGCTGCTGCCCAGCACCATTCCGCGCAACGGCGAGATCATCGTGGATGGCCGAGTGCTGGTGTTTACTTGCGCGCTGACCGTGCTGGCCGGGCTGTTATTTGGCACGCTGCCAGCGCTGCGCGCTTCGCGGACGGCGTTGAACGAAGCGATGAAGGCGGGCAGCCCAACGCTGGGCGGTAGTTTCAACGCGAACCGCCTGCGTGCGCTATTGGTTGTTTCGCAGGTCGCGTTGACCGTTGTGTTGCTGACGGGCGCGGGGTTGATGATCAAAAGCTTTATGCAGCTACAGCAAACACGACTGGGTTTCCAGCCGGAACGGTTGCTGACGGCGCGCATCTCACTGCCGCGCACCACCTACAGCACGCCGCAACAGCGACTGAGTTTTGCTGACCGGCTGCTGGAAGAAACTCGCAAACAGCCTGGGATGCAGGAGGCGGCACTGACTTCGTTTCTTCCGTTTGCCACAGGAAACCATATGTTTGGCGTTCTCATGAATGGCCAAAAAAATGAGGAGCGGCGGCCGGGTATGCCAATGGCCAACGTCCGCTCAGTCAGCCCGGACTATTTCCGGGTGCTGGGTATTCCGGTGCTTAAGGGGCGGGATTTTTCGAGCGCGGATCACGAGAGCGCGCCGCTCGTGACTGTCATCAACGAGGCGATGGCCAAACGGTATTGGCCCAATGGTAATCCGATTGGGCAACGCATCAATGAAACGTTAGACGAGAAAAATTGGCGGGAAATTGTCGGGGTCGTTGGCAGCGTGCAGCATCTGGCCAGAGGGGAAGAACCGAAGCCGGAAATGTTCATGCCCTTAAGCCAAAAACCCCCCGATACACTCAACGTGGCGGTGCGCACACAAGTGGAAGAAGCGAGCTTCGCGGCAACATTCCAACGTTCTGTGGCAGCCATTGACGCGAATTTGCCTGTCTTCGAAGTGCGCACAATGGAAGAGCGATTGTTTGAATCGGTCGCCCAACCACGCTTCCGCACAGTGCTGCTCGGAGTCTTTGCCGCGCTTGCACTGGTGATGGCTGTGGTCGGTTTGTACGCGGTGATGGCTGTTTCTGTCGCCCAGCGCACGCACGAACTGGGCATTCGCATTGCGCTGGGCGCACAACGCCGCGATGTGATCGGAATGGTTTTAGGGCAAGGGATCAAGCTGGTAAGCCTGGGCATTATGATCGGTCTTGCTGGCGCGTGGGCGCTCACGCGTGTTCTGACGACGCTGCTTTACGGGGTCAAGCCGACCGATCCGCTGACCTTCGTGGCAGTGCCGGTCTTGCTGATCGCCGTAGCCATCCTGGCTTGCTGGCTGCCTGCGCGCCAAGCCGCCAGCGTAGATCCGCTCACCGCTCTCCGTTACGAGTGAAGACGATGCCTGACTGGAAACAAGAAATCAGACGGCGGCTGGCCAATTCGAAGTTGGAGCCAACGCGTGAAGCCGCGATTGTCGAGGAGCTCTCGCAACATCTGTCGGACTGTTATGCGGAATTGCTGGCCAGCGGCGCGACGGAAGCAGACGCCGAACGACAAACCCTGACGGAGTTGATTGGAAGCAAAACGTTGCAACGCGAGTTGCAGCGCATTGAGCGGCAAGTACCCACTGAACCCATTGTCATGGGAACCAATCGAAGGAGAAATATGATCGCAGATTTATGGCAAGACCTGCGCTATGCGGCGCGCACCTTGGGCAAAAATCCCGGCTTCACCTTGATCGTGGTGGCGACGCTGGCGCTTGGAATCGGCCTAAATACGGCGGTTTATAGCGTCGTGGATGCCGTGCTGTTCCGTCCGTTGCCATTCGCCGAACCGGACCGGCTGGTGGAAATCCAGCAACTGGAAGCGAAGAGCGGGTTTTCTTATCCGGGGTTGCGCTGGGATGCTTTTCAGGAATGGCGCAACCAGACGAATCTATTCGCCCAAGTCGAAGCTTACAGTCCGGGCACTTACACGCTGACGGGTGGCAAAGAGCCTGAGACGGTAAACGCGCCTGCCGTAACACCGGGGTTGTTTGCAATGCTGGGCGTCAATCCAAAATTGGGACGATCATTTAGTGCCCAGGATGCAGAACCGGGCAACGACCGCGTTGTGTTGGTGGGGGATGGTTTCTGGAAAAGTCATTTGGGTGGCACCCCTGACGCGCTGGGTAAAACGCTGACGCTGAACGATCAGCGTTACACCGTGGTCGGCGTGATGCCGCCGAAATTCAAATTTCCGTATGGCAAGTTCCAGCTATGGGTGCCCTTGCCGCTAACAGCAACGGATGCACAAAAACGACCGCAGCGATTCAATGCCGTCGCTCGTTTGCGCGGCGATACAGCGTTGCCAACGGTGCAGGCTGCTCTGACGGCGATGGGGGCGCAGCTTGATAAAGAACGTCCTGACCCACGTGGCTGGGGCACAAAGCTTTCCCAGTTGGGTGCAATCCGGGTCAACCCAGGGCCGCGCAGGGCGATGCTGGTTTTGCTGGGCGCAGTTGGTTTCGTGTTGTTGCTGGCGTGCGCAAATGCCGCCAATTTGTTGCTGGCGCGGTCGGCAAACCGGCAAGGCGAGATCGCGATTCGACTGGCATTGGGCGCCGGTCGCGGGCGGCTGATTCGGCAATTGTTGACTGAAAGCTTGCTGTTGGCGTTGTTGGCCGGTGGGCTTGGTGTGGCGCTGGCGTGGTGGGGCGTGGATGCGCTGGTGAACTGGGTGCCGGATGAACTGACCTTTCTCAGCGTCAATGAAATCGGCGTGGAAAAGCGTGTCCTGCTCTTTACGCTGGCGCTTACGGTATTGACTGGGTTTATCTGTGGTTTGCTGCCAGCGTTCAAGGCTTCGCGTCCTGATTTGCACAACGCGTTGAAAGGCGCAACGGGCAAAGCAACGGCGGATCGCGCGCAAAATCGTTTGCGCAATACCCTGGTGGTGGTTGAAGTCGCATTGTCGCTCGTTCTGTTGATCGGCGCGGGTTTGATGATGCGCAGCTTCTTGCACCTGAGCAGCGTTCCCCCCGGTTATGAACCGAAAAACCTGATTGCCGCCACGCTTTCCTTGCCGCCGCAACGATACTCGACGTTGGAACAAGAAGAAGAGTTCTTTGGCCGACTGAAAGACAATTTGGCGGCAATACCCGGCATCGAATCGGCTACCGCCGCGATGGGCGTGCCGCCGCAAGGTGGAGGCATCAGTTTTGATCTGGAAATCGAAGTTGAAGGCCGCCCGCCTGAACCTTCCGATCCGAAAATGGTCTTGCCGTTCAGCCACGTTGACGCTGCCTACTTCCAGACCTTGCGTGTTCCGATCTTGCAAGGCCGTCCATTTAACGCTGAAGACACAGTCAATGCGCCGCCAAGCATGATCATCAACGAAAGGATGGCGCGGCGTTATTGGCCGAACGAAAACCCTGTCGGCCAGCGCATCCGGTTCAGCAGCGAGGGCAAGTGGAAAACCGTTGTCGGCGTCGCAGGCGACGTCAACCTGGGAAAACCGGGCGATGGTTTCAGTGAGATGGAAGTCTATTACCCCTGGAGCCAGCAAACGCGCCGTTCAGGGCAACGCGCTTTGATTGTGCGCACCACAACGGAAGCCAGCGCCTTGATCCCTGTGGTCAAAAGCGCAATTTGGACGCTGGACAAGGATCAGCCGATTTACCAAATCAATCTGGTCGAAGACCTGGTCAGCAATGCCTTGGCAGAACCCCGCTTCTACCTTCTGCTGCTCGGCTGTTTTGCCGGCTTCACGCTGCTGCTGGTCGCGCTCGGCATTTATGGCGTGATGGCTTACGCCGTAACGCAACGCACGCACGAAATCGGAATCCGCGTGGCGCTGGGAGCAAGCCAAGCTCAGGTGTTGGCGATGATCCTCAGACAAGGCGTTGGCTTGGCATTGCTGGGAATTGCACTCGGCATTGGCGCATCTTTAGCGTTGGCACGATTGATGGCGGCGTTCCTGTTCGGCGTGCCTGCCACCGATCCAGTGACCTTTGCGGCGATTGCCATCCTGTTATTGGCCGTCGCTTTGCTGGCGTGCTACCTGCCCGCCCGGCGAGCCTCCAATGTTGACCCGCTGGTCGCATTGCGCTGTGAATAAGTCTGTTTGAAGGCGAGGAAAGCAATTGTGCCTGACTGGAAACACGAAATTCGCAGGCGGTTGACTAGCTTGAAGCTGGAACCGACACGCGAGGCGGCGATCGTCGAAGAGCTTGCGCAGCACCTGGACGACTGTTACGCGGAACTGCTCAATGGTGGCGCGACGGAAGCGGAAGCATATCGCGCAGTGATGGCAGAGTTGAGCGGAAGCGAATTGCTTCAGCGCGAACTGCGGCAAGTGGAGCGGCAAATTGCACAAGAACCTATCGTGATGGGAATGAATCGGAGGACAAATATGATCGCAGACCTATGGCAAGACCTGCGCTATGGCGCGCGAATGTTGATGAAGCAGAAAGGCATTACGGCGATTGCCGTGCTTTCGCTGGCGCTTGGCATCGGCGCGAATACGGCGCTGTTCAGCATCGTGGATGCGATGTTGCTGAAGCTGCTGCCGGTAAAAGAGCCGCAGCGGCTGGTGCTGTTTCAATCGCTGGTGGCGAAGAATTTTGGCTATGGCGGCTATAGTGGCGACACTCAGCTTGATCCGGTGACGGGCTTGCAGTTTGGGACTTCGTTTCCGTATCAGAGTTATCAGCGAATGCGCGAAGGGCAAACTGAACAAAGCGCTCTCTCCGACCTCTTCGCATTTGGCTTTGTCCCACTGAATGTGCTGGCCGATGGGCATGCGGAAGCCGCCAGCGGGCAGGTCGTCACAGGCAATTATCACGTGGGACTGGGCGTGCAATCAGTGCTCGGACGCCTGCTGATGGATGAAGACGACAAGCCTTCCGCCCCTCCTGTTGCGGTGTTGAGTTATCGGTACTGGCAAAACCGTTTCGGCGGTGACGCGACAGTCGTGGGCAAACAAATCAATCTCAACAGGCGCGCGTTCACGGTAGTTGGGGTGACACAGCCTGGCTTTGATGGCGCAGGGCAAGTCGGCTCGACGCAGGACGTGACGATTCCGCTGGCAATGGAGCCGCAACTCAGTGATGAGCCGCAACGGTCATCACTGTATGGTGCGGGGCGATGGTGGTTGCGTGTGATGGGGCGATTGCAACCGGGCGCAACGAGAGAACAGGCACAGGCGCAGTTGGAAGCCGCGTTTCAGCAATCGGTGATCGAACATCGTACCGCGCGCAATACACAGGCGCTTGCCGATGGCCGCAATCCGGTCAGCCCCTTAGACCCAAAAGATTATCCCCGTCTGGTGCTGGCTTCCGGCAGTCAGGGCGAGATGAATTCGCGCAATGATTACACGCCGTCGTTGTATTTGCTGCTGGGTGTGGTCGGCTTAGTGTTGTTGATTGCCTGTGCCAACGTCGCGAATTTGCTGCTGGCGCGCGCGACCGGGCGGCAAAAAGAAATCGGCGTGCGGTTGGCCCTGGGTGCGAGCCGTTGGCGCTTGATGCGGCAGTTGTTGACCGAAAGCGCGTTACTCGCAGCAATCGGTGGCTTGGTGGGGCTGGTATTTGCCCTCTGGATCAAAGATGGTTTGCTGGCCGTGAGTGATTGGGGGCCACGAACGTTGGAGCCAAAGTTGGATTGGCGCGTGCTCGCGTTCACGCTTGGCTTGTCATTATTGACCGGCATCGTGTTTGGCCTGGCTCCGGCGTGGCGTGCAGCGCGGGTGGATTTGACGCCAACCTTGAAAGACAGCGGGCGCAGTTCAAGTGTCGCGTCGCGCTCATTGCTCAGTCGTGGATTGGTCGTAGCGCAAGTCGCTTTGTCGTTGTTGTTACTGATTGGAGCGGGATTGTTTGTGCGCACGCTCTTGAATTTACAGCGGGTTGACCTGGGCTTCAATGCGAAAAACCTGCTGGTATTCAACGTTTCACCGAACTTAATCGGCTACAAAGATGAGCGGCTAATGCAGCTTTATGAGCGCATGACCGAGCGGTTGGAAGCCGTGCCCGGCGCAACCAAAGTCACGTTTTCCGGCACGATGCTGCTGTCGCAAAACACCGCTTCAAGCAATGTCTATTTGCGCAGCGCACTCGCCGCCCCGCCCGATGCGAATGGCCGCATCAAGGAAACTGGCTATAGCAATGTTATGCCCGGGCGCGAAAATTTTTTGGAGGCGATGGAGATTCCGCTCTTGGCTGGACGCACGTTCAATCGGCAGGATGACGCGCACGCACCCAAAGTCGCCGTGGTCAATCAAACCTTCGCCAATAAGTTTTTTCCCAACGAAAATCCTCTCGGCAAACGCTTTACTTTTGATCCGAAAAAGCCGGATGAAATCGAAATCGTCGGACTGGCCAAAGACGCCAAATATGCCACCCAACGTGAAGAAAATCCGCCCACGTGCTACTTCCCGTGGCGTCAGCGCGTCAACTCCGTATCGTTCGCGAGTTTTCAGATTCGCTTCAGCGGCGATCCGACTGCCGCCATCGTTGCCGTGCGACAGGCCATACGTGAAGTAGAGGCGAACCTGCCGCTCACCAATGTCAAAACGCAAGTTGAGCAAGCCGATGAAACTCTGCAGATGGAACGGTTGTTTGCCAAACTCGTCACCCTGTTCGGCTTGCTCGCGCAACTTCTCGCCGCTATCGGTTTGTTCGGCGTGCTGGCCTACGCCGTTGCGCAACGCACGCAGGAAATCGGCATTCGCATGGCGCTTGGCGCTTCGCCATTTGACGTGCTGAAAATGATCGTGCGGCAGGGCATGACGCTGGCCCTGATTGGCGTCGCGCTGGGTTTGAGCGGCGCGTATGTGTTGACACGCTATCTGGAAAGCTGGATGAACCTGTCGGAAATGCTGTACGGCATCAAGCCGAATGACCCGCTGACTTACTGTGTGACAGCGGCGCTGCTGACAGTCGTCGCGCTGATGGCTTGCTATCTGTCGGCCCGGCGGGCGACACAGGTAGACCCGCTGGTCGCACTGCGGAGTGAGTGAGCTAAAAACGACGGACTAATTCGCTTTCCTTGCGTATGACATCGGGTGGATACGCGAGTGGTTTTGGGGTAATCGCGCGAGCGTATTGGCAAGTGCTGTTCCCGCAACTCTTCAGGAAAACCTATGTCGAATATTGTGCATGTAACGCCCTTTCTGCTTGTCTCTGATCTCGATGCCGCGCTTGATTTCTTCACGCGTGTGTTGGGATTCGCTGTTCCATTTCGCATGGAAAACTATGCCTATCTTCATCTTGAGACAGCCGGACTGCGCATGCTGGCGGAATGTGACATAACGCCTGTTCCGCGCGAACACGCCCGCACGACCGTTTACATTGACGTGCGCGATGTGGATGCCTTGTATGCGGAGTTGCAGCCACAGCTTGCCACTTTGCCCGCCGACGATGTGCAGGCACCCACCAATCAGGATTATGGAATGCGCGAACTCAGTGTGCGTATGCCGGACGGTCATTGGCTGACCTTGGGGCAACCGGTGCTAAGTTGAGCGTAAACGGAAATTCAACAATGCCTGATTGGAAAGCAGAAATGAGGCGGCGGCTGGCAACTTTGCGGCTGGAGCCGACGCACGAAGCCGCCATTATTGAGGAACTGGCGCAGCATCTGGATGACTGCTATCGCGAGTTGATCGCAAGCGGCGTGACACAGGCAGAGGCTGAGCGCCGGACGCGCGCGGAATTGGACGGAAGTGAGTTACTGGCGCGTGAACTGCGGCGTGTCGAGCGGCAGTTCGCGCCTGAACCTATCGTGTTTGGAACCAATCGGAGGACAAATGTGATTGCTGATTTATGGCATGACCTGCGCTTCGGCGCGCGAATGTTACTGAAACAGCCCGGCTTCACCTTGATTGCTGTTCTGATGCTGGCGCTGGGCATTGGCGCGAACACGGCGCTTTTCAGCATTGTCAATGCCGTGTTGCTGCGCCCGCTGGCGTACACATCACCGGATCGCCTGGTGATCGTACAGGATCGCTACTCTGCGGGAGGCAAGACGGTGTCTTACCCTAACTTCGCCGATTGGCAGGCGCAGCAGACATCCTTCGAAGGAATTTCGGCTGTGCGTGGGAACGAGAATTTCAACTTCACCGGTGCAGGCGAACCGGAACGCTTGTCTGGGCGGCTTGTCTCGGCAACGTTCCTCTCCACTCTCGGTATCAAGCCGTAACTTGGACGCGACTTTCTGCCGGAAGAAGATCGCCAGGGTGCGGCTCCCACAGTGATTTTGAGCTACGGATTCTGGCAACGCAGATTCGGCAATGATCCCAGCCTCATCGGCAAGCAGTTCACGCTCAACAATCAAAGCTATACCGTCGTCGGAATTACTCCGGCAAATTTTCAGTACGGGTTGGATGCCGATGTTACTGTGCCGATTGGTCTATCGGCGGAACGCTTCAAGAATCGTGGCAGCGATCCCGGCATTGGCGTTGTCGCGCGTTTGAATTGGACAAGGCATGAAGTTGGCACTTGTCGGTGTGGCACTGGGTTTGCTCGTTTCGCTGGCCTTCATGCAAACAATGAAGAGTCTGCTTTTCGGCGTCAGCGCCACCGATCCAGTGACGTTTGCGGCGATTGCGCTGTTGCTTGTTGCGGTCGCTTTCCTGGCTTGTTTCGTTCCGGCCAGACGAGCAGCGCGGGTAGATCCGATGAATGCTTTACGAAGTGAATAACCAAAAAGGACAAGAAATTATGCAAAAACTTTGGCAAGGCTGGCATTTCTGTGCCAGCAGGTTAAGGAAACAATCTGGCTTCTTTTTGTTCGCAATGTTGACGCTCCCCTTGGGCAACGGTTTTGCGCAGGTCAAGACCACGCCCATTCCATTGGACAATCTGAGCGAGTTGCAGTCCCGCAACGTGAAAGCGGAACAAGTGACGTACAAAGGTCGAGCCGCTTTGCGCGTCACTGACACCGCAGCGGCAAGCGTTGCAGACGGAGAGCGGCTTGTCATATTGAACAAATCCGATTTTCACGACGGCGTGATTGAAATCGAATTGGCTGGCGAACCGCGGGCCAATGCCGGGGAAGGTGCGCGGGGATTTGTGGGCGTGGCTTTCCGCGTCAATCTCGACGCTGCCAAAGATGCCGTAAAGTACGAATGCTTCTACCTGCGCCCGACCAATGGCCGCGCCGACGATCAAGTGCGGCGCAACCATTCGACCCAATACATTTCCCACCCTGAATTCCCCTGGCACCGATTGCGCAAGGAGTTTCCCGAGAAGTACGAAAGCTATGTGGACCTTGTGCCGGGCGAGTGGACAAAGGTGAAGATCGAAGTTCGTGGCGACAAAGCCCGCTTGTTTGTGCATGACGCGCCGCAACCTGTCTTGATTGTCAATGATCTCAAACTTGGACAAAACACAGGACAGATTGCGTTACAGATTGGTCCGGGAACGGTCGCGCATTTTGCAAATTTGCGCGTCTCAAAGTGAAAGCAAAAACACCCGACAGACGATCCATTTGAACCCTCTTTCGCGCCGCTTCAACCGACCTTTTTGTTGGGCCAGGCTTGGTTTCGGAACCGATCCTGGCTCGTTCCGTTCACAACTTCCTGTTGCGATTTTGAGATATTGGATTCCCACAAGCGTACACTTCAAGCCATCCTCATAGCCGAATT
>CAYLJQ010000152.1:0-11823 GCA_964383955.1 uncultured Heliomicrobium sp.
AGGAAAGACCATTTTGTCGAAAGATGGCGTCAATCCGAACGACGCCGGTCATAAGCTTTATGCGGAAGTTATCACGGCATTTTTGGCCGAGCAGCAAAAGCTGGAAGCGTCGCCGATTTTGCGGACGTTGCCTTCGCCGCTGGTCAGCGACGAAATGAATTACGGAGAATTCAAAGCCTTTGCCGAAATTCGTCCTCCCAAAGGCCACGAAGGCAGTTGGCGCGCCGAATCGAACAACGACCGCGCGCTGCCGTCAGCGCTGCTGTCCAGCGACAAAGCCAATGCGCAAGTCGAGTTTTATTTTGAAGGCACGGTCGTCGGGATTACGTTTCGCGCAAGCTCTGATGCCGGAATGATCGAATGTTTGATTGACGGCAAACCAGCGACCGCCCCGGTTGGCAAAGTGGATGCCTATAGCGCTTCGCCGCGTTTGGCCACAAAAATCTTTGGCGGATTAGCGCCGGGCGAACATCGGCTGACCGTTCGTGTGACCGGTGAAAAGAACGCTAAAAGCTCCGGCGCGCACGTTCGCCTGGGATATTTGATTGTCGGCGGGCAAAGGCCGGAACGACTGTAACAGCGGTTTCTTTCGGGATTTTGTAATTCGCTTCTCTTCAGTCTGGACAGTTCATCGTCCATCTTTAATAATCCGCGCGCGGTCAGAAAAACGGAATAGATTCATCGGACAAACCGTTGCCACCACCCAACCTGCCTTTTCAACAACAGCAGTATCCGGAGGAACAAGAATGAGTTATCTGAGCACGCCCAGACTTGTGTTCGCAGGACAGTTCCAGGCTGATCCCTCGACCATCAACAACGATCCCGAACATTTTGATTCCAGCCGATTCCGGTCGAATTACCAAATGCCCGGCCCAGGCGCCAGCAACGGCTGGTGGAATCCCACCGGTTCAGGCGCGTGGCGCTTTCGCGGCTGCACCGTGCGGCAGGTCGTTTATCAGGATGGCAGCGTCTGCGACGATTCGAATGTGGACCCAATTGTTGGTGCTGCGGTTAACGATTCTGACACCCGTGTCGAAGGCAAACTGGTTGACCTGGACGCCGAACAGCAGATGGTTTCGGAAATCTGGGGCTTTCAGGTGTTGTTGGGACAGCCTGCCAACGGGTTTGGATTCCGCAGCGATTTTCAGGTCACGCCCTTTGCCGACATCTGGGTGCGGTATCCGCAAGGCCAACCGGATTCGTTTTTCAGCGCGTTTTATCAGGGATTGCTGAACGTGACGGAATGGGCTGGGGAAGGCGGTTCGCGCTTCCTGAACGAGTTGAAAGAACTCGCCGCCGCCAGCAAAACGCCAACGCAATTCAGCATCAAGTTTACCGTGGACGGCTACAACGACGATTCGACGACGAATGAATTTACCTTTGGCCGCGTCGTCGGCTCGATTGGACTTTCCCAGCCGGGCGAACCAAATCACTTCGTCGCCGGACGCGCTTTGCAACCTGTGCCGCAATCGCCGCTCAACACTGCTTACGCCAAAATTACGGGCGACATGCTTTCGCTTGATCTGGGAAACAGTTTGCCCACGACATCGGCGGGCGGGTCGCTCGTGGATAACGGGAGGCTGTATTTGGCGTTGACACCCGCTGGCGGCCAGCCAGTGTTGTTGAACGAAATCAATTACAAAGTCCCCAACTGGTACGAACAGACTGGCGGCATCGTCACGGTTCGGCTGACGCCGGATCAGTTGCAGCAGGCCGCCAACACACCATTGGCCATTGTTCAATCCAGTGGGCAAGGATTCCAGCCGTTTCTGGCCGAAGCCTCGAACGGAATGTTTTTGCGATCCGATGAATTTGTGTTCCGGCTGAATCCCGGCGACAACCTCAGCACGACGCTGTATGCCACACAATTCGGCCTGCCTGCTGCTAACCAGCAAATCACTTTGGGGTACGACATCAGCGGCATCGCAGGCCAGATTACGCAGGGACCTGTGTCCGGACCAACGCAGGTTGGCACACCGGAAAGCGCATTTACCTTTCCGACCTCTGTCACGACCGGACCCGACGGCACGGCAGTTTTGCCGCTGAAAGGGGGCGATCCCGGCAACCCGCGCGGGTACATTGACGGACAGGTATATGGCGTGACGTATGCGATTGGCGACAGTCCGCCGCCGATTGGCAGCGTGCAAAACGGAGCCCAGATGCTGAACGCTCTGGTTTGGTCTGGCTATCCAATGCCAGCGCAACCGACCTGGATGCGCGATGCGCGGCCAATTTTTGAGCAATACGCCAACCTGTATCCGGTAATGAAGCCAATCGTTGATTTGGCCGATTACGCCAGTCTGTACAGCCGCATGGCGATTATGAAAAACGTCTTTGATATTCCGGTTCACGATCCGAACTACATGCCTGTGACGCGCGATTTGTCGAAGGCCAAGCGCCAGATGCTGCGCACGTGGCTGAACAATCCCGTGTACATGAGCCTGGATTGCACAGAAGACTTGATGGATGCGTTACAACAGGCAATTGAGCTGGAGCACGCGACCATCCCGCCGTATTTATGCGCGCTGTACAGCATTAAACCCGGCACAAACAGCGAAGTCGCCGAGATCATCCGCAGCGTCGTGATCGAAGAAATGCTGCACATGGCTTTGGTTTGCAACTTGATGATTTCGCTGGGCGGCAGTCCGCAAATCAATAGTCCCGGATTTGTCCCGCGTTATCCCACTCCGCTGCCCGGCGGTTTGCGCGGAGGGCTGACTGTGCGGTTGCGGCGTTGTTCCATCGCGCAGATTCGCGACGTGTTTATGTCCATCGAAGAACCGAAAGGCACGATTGATCCGGTCAATGGGCGCGTTACTCCCGGCGATCCCAGAGCGGCCAATCCGTTTACCATTGGCTGGTTTTACACCGAAATTCAACGTTCACTGGCAGAACTGCACAGCGCGGGCGAAATCACTTTTGGCAACGCTGACAAACAGGTTTCGGACTGGACAGGCACGGGCAAGCTATACGTGATTACCAACCTGGAACAAGCGTTTAGGGCAATTGAAGAAATCAAGCGACAAGGCGAAGGCGCTTCGGCATTGAACCCGGACGATGGCGATCAGGAACTGGCGCACTATTACAAGTTTGCGGAAATCGTCGCCGGGCGCAGGCTGGTCGTGGATCATGACGGATTCAAGTTCAAAGGCGAACCGATTCCTTTCGATCCCGAAGGCGTCTGGCCAATGATGGACGATCCTGACGTGGCGTTGCTGGCACCAGGTTCCCGCGCGCGGATTTTGTCGGAACAGTTCGCGACGATCTATCAGGGATTGCTGAATGGATTGCATCGCAGCTTCAACGGCGATCCGGCCTACATTGGTCAGGCCATCGGGCAGATGTATTCGCTTAGCGTGGCCGCGCGCCAACTGATGCAAACGCCGTCGGGACTGAACGACGGAACGACCGCCGGGCCAACATTCCAACTGCCATTCCCGGCGTAAGCAGTCAGGTTGCAGTACGGAAGCGACCCGGTAATTTCGCTGGACGAGTAATCCAGGTCACCAGGTCACTACCGCTCTCTGTACCGCATTGAATTATTTGACGACAAAGCGCGTCGGCGCGATTACGGCTTTCGCTTCGGGATTGTAGTAATCGTACAACAACGAAGGCGCGCTTTGTGCTTTGATGCCGTAGCGCAGTTTGAACTTGAATGAAAATTTCGTCCCGCCGGTTCGTGGCCACAAATACACGACCACGCGATCCGGCAATACGTCATATTGATTGATGCCGTAGCCGCTATTGCGCACGGCGGTTTCCAGCGAATCGCGATCCACTTCGGCTCCCGGAGGCAATCCGATTTCAGCCAGCATCATTCCTTGCCCATAACTGCCAACGCGCGAAGCCTCGACCTGACAAACGACCTCCTCTCCAATTTTCAATTCGCTGCGGTCGTATTTGACCTTCAGCAACATGGAATTCGCCGCGCTGGTTTCCGGCGTGGCGTGCGTGGCTGATAGCGCAGTCCACGGACGGTAATGCGACATCACCATTTGAGCCGTGGCGATGGAAGAATTTGCCGAACGGCGAATTTCAACCTGCTGCACTCCGCTGCCGACGAAGGGCGAAAGATCAACTGTGATGGGCGGCGTCAGCTTGTTGCCGGGAAGAATGGCCACCGAAGTTGCGGGTTTGCCGTTGACCAGAATTTCCGCCTGATGCGCTCCGCCAGCGGGCAGCGCGTTGATGGTTTCGCTGGCCAGCAAAGCGTCCAGGGCGTTCACCGTCGCCTGCGTCGAATGCCAGACGCCGAACCGGTCTTTGTTTCGGAGCAAAAAGAGCAGGCTGCGTACAATCAACGGCGAAGTTTTGGCCCTGGTATCTGATAGCCCGTCTCGCATCAACGCTTGCGCGGCAATCGCTGTGGTTTCGATTTGCCCAGCTCGGCCCCAACTGTAAAAGGGGGTGTTCGACCCCACCGTCCAATAAGACGTTCCTGCTTCTTCGCGCACCAGTTGTTGAAGTTTGGCAACGGCTTTTTGCGCGATGGCCGTTTCACCACCGTCAAAAGCTGCCAATGCTGCCGAAGCGACGACGTACGCTTCGTTGCTTTCGTCAATCTGCTGCGACAGAAACTCCAGCGCACGTTTCAATTCCGCAGCCGGTTTGGCTTTGGATAGGGCTTCGACCATCGCCAGCGACTTGGCAACGTAGGCTGTGAGCATCGCGCGGCTGCGCGCATCGTCGCCGTCGGAGCGGTATTTGTTCCAACTGCCGTCTGCGCGTTGTTGTTTCAGCAGCCAATCCCGCGCGGCAGTGGTCATGGATTCGTCAACGTCAATGAAATCGTCCGCGTCGTGCAGAAACTTCAGCGCATATGCCGTTAACGCAATGTCGGATTCGGAATTTGGCCAGTACCCAATGCCGCCGTCCGTTTTGCGATAGCCGCGCAATCGGTCATACCCAGCTTGCAGATAACGTTTGGCTTTTGTCGCGCCGGGCGATTCTTCGCCGCCAACCAGCGAATATAGTTTCAACGCCAGCAGGCTGGGATACGTCGAAGAAATGGTTTGTTCGCCGCAGCCGTGCGGACGTTCCAGAATCGCTTCGATGCTTTCCAGTACATGCGCGCGCAGGTTCGGGTAAATCTTCAGCTCGGCACGCGCGGAGCCTTTGATCGCGTTATCGGGAATCGTGACGTCAAATTTTGTGCGTTCGCCAAACAACTGGCTCAGGCTTTGCGCGACTTCTTCGCCGTCTGGATGAACGGTGACTGGTTTTTCGATGGCATCGCTGGCGTCTGAACCAATCGCGGTTACGCGCTGTTTGCCGTTTTTGACGGAAGTCAGCACGCGGAAATCAAAAATGGCTTTGGCGGCGTCTGCTGCGTTGACGACGCTGCGCTGGCGCGGCGAACCAAGCAGCGAAAACCAGCTTTCCGGTTTCATTTCCGTGGCGACGATTTGCGGTTTGTTCAGGTAATTGCGCAGCACGATGGGCAGAGAAATTTCGTCTCCTTCGGTCAGCACGCGCGGCGGATCGAGTTCGGCAAAAAACGGCTGGAACGCCGTGAAGTCTTTTTCGGCAAAGCCAATCTGGCCGTCCACGGTTGAGCCAATCACCGATAGTTTCCAGGTGGTGATGTTGTCGGCCAGTTTGAATTTCAGCCGCGCGCGGCCTTGTTTGTCGGTTTCAAGCTGCGGTTGCCAGACCAGCGTTTCCTGAAAATGTTCGCGCAGTCGCGGCGTTGAAGTTTCGGATTTGGCCGAAACTTGCGCGCCAGGTTTCAGCGCCAACAGGTTCGCAACGTTTCGACCGTTGAGCGGCAAATTGACAATCTGTTTGCCCGTGACTGTTTCGCTCACGGAAGCACTTTCGGTTTGCAGCATCGGCGATTCTGCTGTGATTGCCACCGCTTCAGAAACGCTTCCGACTTCCAGCACTGCATTGACTTCAGTCAGTGTGACAGAGCGCACCGGGACTCCTTCGACCACCAGCGATTTGAAGCCTGTCATCCACAATAGCATCCGGTATGTGCCCGGTGGCAGATTGCGAATCAGGTACGCGCCGTCAGCGTTGCTGCGCCCTTCATATTCCTGATTGCCGGGCAGCAGAATGGCCTTGGCGGTTGCGCCCGCGATGACTGCGCCGCTGGCGTCGGTAATGACGCCTTTGATTGCGCCCGTGCCGGTTGGAGCGTTGTCTGATGATTGCGGTTCCGCGTTCAGCGGCGCGGCAGAGCCATCCTGTTCCTGTTTGATGCGCATGAATTCGGCGACGGCGAAATCGTCCACCGTGTTTGCCTGACCATCCGGCCCTTTGCTGCGAAGTTCGATGAAGTTGACCTTTTCGACCTGCGGTGTTTTGGCGGCTTGCGGATTTTTCTGAAGCTCTTCAAAGGTGATAGAAACACGGTTGGTGCGCAAAATTCGATTCAGGTAGCTGCCGTAATACTGGTTGCCCCACAAATCCTTCAGCGATTCAAACCCAATGCCCTCTGCTTTCAAGACCGCCTGCAACATTACGTCGCTTGCTGGGAACCAGCCAACGGCATTGAACTGCTTTTCCAGCACAGTATTGAGGCGTGGAATCAGGGGCTGAAAGTAGGCGACTTCTCCGGACCAGATACGAAATCCCCCATCGCTGATGCTGCGGACTGTTGCCTGCCAGTAAATGCGTTGGGCGGTCAGGTCAATCACGTACGGTTTGCCCCAACGATCACGCAACGCGTCAAAATCCAGCCCATCGCGTTTCAGTTCTTCTTTGAAAGCGGCAACGTCCAGTGAGATGCGTCCATCGCGTTCGGCCAGTCGTTGGGCAGTTCTTTGAATCACAATTCCCAATGGTTTGAAGTACAACCAGTGTGCGATGTAAATGGGGAAATCGTCTGAGGTGTCGAACTTCTTGTCGGCTCCGGCGCATTGCAGACTGAGATAATCGTTTTCGCGGGAAGTGCCAAACTCCGCACGAAAATTGTTTCCCCACGGATCGCGCAACTCCTCAAAATTCAGTTCGGCAATATTCAAAATGCGCTCCAGAGACGCGCCGTCGCGCGGATACTCGCCGGTTTTGTCATACCGCCTGTCCAGCGCAGATCGCAACAGCCTGAGAGAGGCGTCAATCAATTCTCTGAACACCTGCCGTTGGTCGTTGCTGAAATCGCCGCTGGTTTCGACGTGCGGTTGGTATCCGCCATTCAGCAACAACACTTCTGCCGCCAGTTGCAACTCGGCGGAAATCGGTTGCGACACGTCCAGCTTTCGCAAATCGCGCACGGTGATTCCCGCAACGGTTTGGGAATCCTGCAAATACTCCCTCACGAAATCGTGACGCCGAACGGAGCCGAATTCGCCATTGGTTCGCGCGCGCTCTTCGACGGCGCGGTCAATGACGGAAACGCCCAGCGCGCTTTCCACCGGCAAACCTTCGCCGGTTAAAGCGCGAAACCTTGCCGTCGCTTCGTCGCCCGGACGATATTCCGTGCGATCCAACATCACATTCAGCTTTAATTCGTTGTCGCGCGGATAAATGATCGAACGTGAATTTTGACGACTGCTGCTGGTGCCTTCCGGAATCGCCGAAATCGAAAGTACATCGTTAAATTCAGGCCGGTAGGGCAACACAACGAAAGCGCGGCCATTTCGCATTCGCACGATTTGCGAATGCAGCACTTCAAAGCCTTTGGCTACGCTGAGCACGGCAACGGCGTTTGGCTGGTTGGAAACCAGGCGCAGTTCAATCGGTTCGCCTTTCAAGTAAATTGCCTTGCTCATTCGCAACCGAACAAACGTGTCATCGCGGAGCCGCAGATTTTCCGTGTGGTTGCCGATGGAACCTTTGCCGTCGTTGGCCGTCAGGCGGAGCGAAAACTCGCCGTCTTCTGTGGCGGGCAGCGCCAAGTCGCTGACTTTGGCCAAGCCGAAACGATTGGTTTTGACGGTTCGCAGCTTGTTTTCGACAAAGGTTTTTTCGATGCCGATGGAATCGGGTTTTTCTTTTTGCTGACCGATGGAGATGTCGCAAACGGCGGGCGTGCCATCCGCATACGAAGCCGAAACGTAAAACTGCATTGGCAAACCTTTGGCCTGATCGTAATCCGCGCCGATGAAATAGACGTGAATCGGTTCGCGTGTCACGCGCAGGTCAAATCGTTTTTGTTCCGTTCGCCCGGTGGTTTGATCGGTGAAGTAAACGGCGTAGCTGAGGTCCTGAAATCGCCGGTAAGTGTCGTCGGCAAAATCTTTGTGGGCTTTGGCCAGATCAATTTTGGCGGTGAATTTGCCTGTCGCATCGGTTTCGCCTTCGTAACTTTCGGCTTCTTCGTTTTCCCATTTTTGCAGCTTGTAATTCCATTGACGCTCGGTTTCGCGGACGACGCGCACTTTGCCTTTGGTAACAGGTTGACCGAACAGGTAATCGGCGCGAACTTCGACTTCGGCGTTTTGGCCGGGCAAATAAAACGCGCGATCCGGTTTGGTTTTGACGGCGAAATTCGGCAGGTCGTAGCGCGTGATTTTGATGGTTTGCTGCATCTCGCCTTCGCCATGATCTTCATCATCTAGTGAAGCTTTGATTTGATAATCGCCCAGCCGAGTGTTGTCGGGAATTTTCCAGTCCACATTTGCCACGCCGAAACGCGAGGTTTTCAGGTCGGCGCGAAACTGCGTGGCGTTTTCCGGGTCTTCGATTTCAATTTCCAGTTCAGTATCGGGAATGGCGCGATTGTGAAAATCCATCGCCAGCGCGCGAATGTGCAGCGTTTGGCCGGGCTGATAGAGCGGCTTGTCCGTCGTCAAAATGATGCGCGCCATTTGGGCATATTGAGCATTCAGATCAATTTCGGCTTCCTGCGTGTATTCGCCCAGCTTTCCTGTCACGGTGAGCGTGCCATCTTCCGGCTTCAGAGTTTTCGGTAAATTGAAATTCAGAGAAGCGAATCCGTTGCGGTCAGTCGTTCCACTTTCGGCAAATTTGTCTTCAGCATCATTGTCGAACTTCAATTCGCTGGTAATCCGAACTCCGCCAACTGGCTGAGCCGTGACCGGGTGCAACGCGCGAACTTGTGCGCGATAGATTTTTCCCGGAACAGCAAATTCGGACGCAATTACATGTAGCTCAAACATTTCCGACGCCATTTCGGAAAGCGAAATGATTCCGGTTAATGGCGCGAAGGTTTTGTCCGATGCTTCGTCGAAGGTAAGGCGGTATCTCAATCGAAACCAGGGCGTATCGCTGTCTTGATAGAAGTGTCCAAGCGGGAATGGAATTTTCAGTTTGTTTGCGCCGGGCGCGATATTTTCGACTCTGCCAATTCGATTAGGGACATAACCTTTCGGGTCAACCCATTCCAGTTCCAGCTTTATGCGAATCGTTTTGGTAGTTAGATTTTCGACAGCCAGTGTGATTTCGGTTGCGCCTTCGCGCAGAGAAACTCTGGTTGCCGCTTCATTGACGCGCAAGGTGACGTTGGTTGCGGAAGAATGAAAGATCGAGAGCAAGACGAACGACAGGCAGAACAGCAACAAAATCGCTGAACGAACAGGCATAAGGGTATCCTCCATGGCTTGCCGTTGGCTGGCAGCCAAATCAATTTTTCATTGGGGCAATGTTTGTCTTGGTTTTCGATCCCAGTAAGCCAGTTAGTGGTAGGCGTAATGCTGCCGCTGCTGGTTTGTGTGGTCTCCCAGATGACCTATTTGATAATTGCGGCTTGCGAAAAGAGAACGGCGGTCGAATTGAGGGCTTGCAGAAAAAGTTGTTGGTTGCACAATTCGCGCCAGCCTACATCAAAGCACAAAACATTAAGACACTCATTTTCGCCAGGATTTACACGATGGTTCAGCATTAACCCAAAAAGGATACATGGCAGGTATTGTTCATCCTGAAAAATCTTGCCCATCCTATTCAAAAGTTTTGTGTTCTGATGTAGTCACTTCTGCGTAACTGAATTACTCTTCTGTCCGTACCAAGTCACAACAGAACTCATAATTTTCCGGAGGCAAATTTCATGTGTGTTGACCGAAGAGATTTTCTACGGCTGTCTGCCGGTCTGACCGGCGCAGCTTTATTCGATATGGGAGCGGAAACAGGCGTTTTGGCCCAAACCAGATCATCGGCCACTGGCGTAACGCCGATTTCTGACGATGAACGCCGAGGGCGAATCGAAAAAGCGCAGCGGTTGATGAAAGAAAACCGCATTGACGCGATCTATCTGGAAGGCGGTTCCAGCCTGTTTTATTACGCGGGCGTTCGTTGGGGAAACAGCGAGCGAATGTTCGCCGCCGTCATTCCGGCGCAAGGCGAACTGGCCTGGATCACGCCAAAGTTTGAAGAGGCTCGCGCCCGCGAATTGATCCGCTTCGGCAAAGACATTCGCGCCTGGGAAGAAGACGAAAGCCCGTACAAGGTTGTGACCGGCATCTTCAAGGATCGCGGCATAAGAACAGGTCGCATCGGCATGGAAGAGCGCGTGCGGTTTTTCCTATTTGACGGCATTCGCCAGGAAGCCAAACATCTGGAATACGTCAGCGCCGATCCGATCACGGCCGGTTGCCGCATGTTCAAATCGCCCGCCGAAATCGCCCTGATGCAACGCGCCAACGACATCACCATTCAAGCGTTCAAAGCCGCCGCTGCAACGTTGAAACCGGGAATGACGCAGTACGAATTTGGCGCACAGGTCAGAAATGCTTTTAGCGCGCTGGGCAGTTCCGGTTCAGCGTTGATTGGCTTTGGGGAATACACGGCGTTCCCGCACGGCAGCATCCAGCCGCAAAAGTTAAAAGAAGGCGATGTAGTTTTGATGGACGGCGGTTGCAGCGTCGAAGGCTACGCCGCAGACATCACGCGCACGTTTGTGTTTGGCAAACCGACTGAGCGCCAGCGCACGATCTGGAATCTGGAACGCAAAGCGCAAGACGCCGCGTTTGCCGCCGCCAAAGTCGGCGCGACTTGCGAATCGGTGGATGCCGCCGCGCGCAAAGTCATCACTGATGCAGGCTTCGGACCCGATTACAAAGTGCCTGGCTTGCCGCATCGCACTGGCCACGGCATCGGCCTTGACGGACACGAATGGACGAACTTCGTGCGCGGTAACAAAACCAAATTGCAACCGGGCATGTGCTTTAGCGACGAACCGATGATCGCCATTTACGGCGAATTCGGCATCCGGCTGGAAGATTGCCTGTACATCACCGAAAACGGGCCGAAGTTTTTCAGCAAACAAAGCGCTTCGATTGAACAGCCGTTTGATTGAAAGGTGATGTCAGTAAATTGAAACGGTTTGTGGGTAAGCGCGATAAATTGGTTTGGTTGGCTTTTTGGCAGAGATGAATTCGGCTGAGACAATACTCGCAGCGGCCAGATGAAAGGCATCCATTGCGCCAAGCGCGTGAGTGCAAGCGAGTTGGTACGCGTCATCATAGATGTCAGCCGGATCAATCCAAATTTGTACGCGGCGAAAGAATGCTTCGTAAAATAATCGTTCTTTCGTGCGACCAAAGTGAATTGCTAACGGTATGACCTCCATTCTGGAAAAGAGGCTGGAAGCAAACTGGCGATTGGGATCGGTGATAATGGCTAACGCGCGCATTTGGATTGCGCGGTTGTCTCCAGTTGCGGCTTGCACCAAAACATTGCTGTCAAGATAAGTGAACATTGGCTGAGTCATTCCCACGCATTTGGTTGATCAACTGATTGATTTCTTCTGTAGTGCGAGTGCCTTGTTCTTCGACGATTTCTGCCGCGAGCTTGACCATTTCTCGCCCGAATTCCGTATCCGCCATATAGCTAAGGTCGTCTGGTATATAAGCCTGACGAACAGGAAGAGGTTCTTCAACTTTTGGTTTAACAGTAATGGTTGCCATCTGAAACTTCCTTTCA
>CAYLJQ010000153.1:0-11813 GCA_964383955.1 uncultured Heliomicrobium sp.
GTATTCTTCCTTCATGCTCAGAACAACATCAGGTTTGCCGATATTCCAGCCGTCAACGAACTTCGGAGCCGGTGGCAAATCCTTCGGATTGCCTTCAGCCGCGCCGCCGTCAACCCACGCCGTAATCGTGTCAATTTCCGCCTGCGTCAAAGTGCGATTGTTTTTGAATTCGCCGACGTGCGGATCGGCATGCCACGGAGGCATTTGCTTGCTGATGACTTTTTCCTTGATGGATTTCGCCCACGGGCGAACGTCTTTGAAGCTCATCACCGAAAACGGCGCGGTTTCGCCTGCGCGATGGCAATCGGCGCAGGCTTTGAAAAAGATCGGCGCGACGTCTTTGGTAAACGTAGCGGCTTTGGAATTGGTTTTGGCATCGGACGACGTTAGAGCAAACAGGGAAATTGCCGCGAAACAGGCGATGACAATTGCTGTAAAACGATGCTTGTTCATTTCCTTCTCCTCAGTCTGGGGAATCCAAGGTCTATTCATATTTTGTTTTTAGCCATAGAGCGCACAGAGAGTGTGATGGATATTCAAAAAATATCCGTCCTCGGTGCACTCCGTGACCTCTGTGGCTGAAAATGAATACCTTGGGGATAGTCGAGTCGCAACGTAAAAAATGCGGATTGGGAATCTGAAAACTCCGCAATCCGCACTTCGAACTCCGCAATCGAAAGTTACTGGCCGCTGCCGCCTGCTGTTGCCTCTTTAACTTTCTTGGCGCGATTCGTGCCGATGACGGCTTCAACGACTTCGCCTTGATCGTTTTTGACGATGGTCAAATCGGTGTCGGTGTTCGGCAGGAAAAATACCGTTTCCGACATCGGCATAAAGACCATCCGGGGCTGCATCGGAATCTGCACCGCCAAGCTATTGCCTTCGCGCGTCACAGAAGCCAGAACGCCTGGACGAACTTCGTATTTGCCGGTGTATTTGTCCAGCACCTGCGGATCAAGCTTGGCGACGGTGGGCATTTCGCTGACATAGTCAATAAAGCCCATCATCATTTCGTCGTAGGTCGGCTCTCCGTGACGAACGTCTTTGGTCGGATCAGGGTTGAATTTGTTTTTCGCCGAATTGTCGAAATACCCGGTAACCATCAACCGAGTGCCTTTGGGCAGCATCTTCGGCTGTTTCAGCAGGTAATTCGTCTGCCAAGCGAAGTCATACGCCGGAACGTTCAACAGCACTTCGGACTTTCCATCCGGATAAAAGACTTTGTATTCCATCGCTTTGCCGCGCAAGTGCATGTGCGGTTCCAGCGCGTACAGCGTGGTGTCGCGTTTGAGCACGCGGCAAGCCGTGACTTTATGATTGTCGGCTCCGGCTGGAATCTTGAAGAAAATGTTGGCGATGGAATTCGTCGTCACCAAGCGCTGTGGCGCTTCTTTGGCAAACACCAAACCAATCATCGAGCGGTCTTTTTCAACCTGGGTATTGCCAAGCGTCTGGTTGGAGTAGTGAATTTGGAAGCGGATGGTTGCGCCAGCAGGAATTTTGCGAGCCGTGCCAGCAGCATAAATGTCCGGGTTGCGTCCGGGAGCATATCCCACCAGCATATTGTCTCCGCCGCCGCGTCGGCCGTTCGGGCCGCAACCATCGTCTTCAACGGGCTGGTCAGCTTTCATTCGCATCAGGAAACCATCACGATAAAACGGCGAATTTTTCATCGCCATTTCCATCATCTTGCCGCGCTGTTCCGCTGTCTGGCCAGCCATCGTCGGCGAACCTTTCGGCAGGATAAACGCGATGATGTGGTGAACGATTTTGCGATTGCCTGGACGGGCTTCAGCCATCGTCACATAACGATCTTCGGTGAAGTTCGTCGGCACGTCGAAGTATTGATACTCATCCGCACCCGGTTTGTAGGTGTATTCTTCAGGAATCTGAACGACCATATCGGGCGTTGAAATGCCCCAGCCTTCGGTGAATTTCGGAGCAGGCGGCAAATCTTTTGCGTTGCCTTCGACCGAACCGCCATCCACCCACGAAACGATGGTGTCAATTTCAGCCTGTGTCAGTGAAGTTTTGTTTTTGAATTCGCCGAAGTGCGGATCAGCGTGCCAGGGAGGCATGACGCGATTGGCGACTTTTTCTTTGATGGATTTCGCCCAGGGACGAACGTCCTTGTAGCTCAATGCCGAAAACGGCGCGCCTTCGCCGGGACGATGGCATTCGGCGCAGCTTTTATAAAAGATCGGCGCAACGTCTTTGGTAAACGTGACGTTCTTGGCCGCTTTTTTGGTGATGGTGTCGGCCTGGGTCGAAGCGATAAACGCCAATCCGGCGACCAGACTCAGGGTAATCGCGGCGACTAACGAAGAAATTCTCTTGATCCGCATTTGCTCTAGCTCCCTCTCTGCGATGGTTTGTGTTGAAATTCAGGGTGTAAGCCCAACGGTTGCGCGACGAAATTTACGGGGAAAGCCGGACAGAGTCAAACCAAACTTGTTCAATCTACTCAATAACTTCCAGCGATTTTAATCGGTTGCTCTGGTAATTAGTTGACCGGTCAGACAGATAAGGGTGATGGACTGAATGAACGCTCAATCATTTTTTTCTTTGCTTGTGAGTTCCCACGGACGACTTTCAGGATTCACTTCCACTGAAGGCTACGAAAAAAGTGTAGGCGAAGGATGCAGAAATTTTTGTGGCTAGCATGCTGGGGCGAAAGTCACACATCCACATCAAGCGGCTTTGTCGCCTGATGTGCGGGGGATATGGCTTTCCAGCGAACAATTGGGTTATGCACAAGCGGCAGGGCAAATCAGGTTCTCAATCGTGCAATCCATCGAACGATTTCATCATGTAATTCTTGTGTCCGAAGTTCAGAAGAACCAACCGGGTATCTGTCGAGAATTCCTTCTAAAATTCGAGCCTGAATTTGTGGGGCACTTTCCGAGAGAATCGTGATAAATCGCTCCCGTGTTGTGCCTGCGTATCTGTTTGGATCAATGTCCAAGTCGAGGTGAATGTAGAAGTCGAAATGTTTTCTATAGCTAAAGTCACCGAGATAGCCACCGGTTACTCCGATGTAGCGATTCACAAGTTTGTTGATTTCAAACTTCGATAGGAATTTGTTGCCGATATGATCAGAGCCTACGGCAATATTATCAACTTTGACCTGATTACGAAGCGAGAGCTTGTTGACAGCGTTGTTAGCATTGTTTGTTTGGCAGCAAGCGCTTAGGAGCTTGGGATACTCCTGTTCACGCACCTCTGGCAGCCAACTGATGTATAGGAATTGCGCTAGGGAACCTTTGATCGGTGCTAAGTCAAGCCGCAGGGGAATGAATCGGCGCTCCCGGTTCAGCGGGTCGCGAAACCGGAAGGTGACCGCTTCCAACTGCGCCCAGTCGGAGCCGAAGGCATTGGCCGACATGCACAGCACCAGCACGCGGGATTGTTCCAAGCCTTCTTCGATTTTGGCTTGGACGTGGTCGCCGGGTTTGAGCACCCATTCATCCAGCCAGACACGCAGTCCATCCTTCCGCAGCCTTTCAGCCAGTTCGCGAACGATGGGTTTGTCTTTCACGCTGTGGCTCAGGAATACGTCGTAGTTGAACTCGTCGGCCATGCTTCCTCTTTGAGTTAAAGTCTGAATTTGTGGCTCGGCTGAGCCGGGAACGCCGTGGAGTATAAGCGCGCTTGTTGACTCGCTCAATCAAATTTTCGCTGTTTAACTGGCCGGCTGAGGTGTTTGAAATGTTGGCTTTGGCTCCGGTAGGAGCGACATGTTTATAGCAATTTGCGACGACATTTCCCCAAGCTCCGTTAGGAGCGACATCTGCCACGTGTCGCTCCTAACGGAGCTTGGGGAGATCATCTGATGGTTTCTATAAACATTTGGCTCCTACGGAGCCGGATTCGGACATTTGCCAATTCTTTACTTGGGTATTGCTAGTGGAATTTTCTCCGCCCGCACCGCAGCGTGATAAGCAAATGAAGCCAGCACCATCGCGCATTGCTTCAAATCATCTACTTTCACACGTTCGAAAGTGTCCATATTTGTGTGGTGGGTTCGCACGTCATAATCCGCGTAATCCTGCACAGGATTAAAACCGAGCAGGCCGACACGTGTGTAGCTTAGGTGATCAGTGTTGCCTATGCCTTGCAGGATGTTTTTCCGCGAGCCTAAATCCTTGAACGGCTCCAGCCAGGCGTCGAAGATCGGTTTGACCGCCGAGCTATTTTCCAGATACCAGCCGTAAATTGGCCCTGTGCCGGGGTCCAGGTTGAAGTAGACGTTGAACTTGTCGCGGGCGGCTTTGTTGGCGTCGCCTTTCAGATATTTTTCAACATAGCGGGCTGAACCGTGCAGGCCCTGCTCTTCGCCACCCCACAGAGCCATGCGGATGGTGCGTTTGGGTCGAGCGCCGATGGTTTTCAGAATGCGCATGGCTTCCATCACGGCGGCTGCGCCGTCGGCGTTGTCTGTGGCTCCGGGCGAAGAGTGCCAGGAATCCAGATGGCCGCCGATCATCACAACTTCGTCGCGTAAGGCCGGATCGGTGCCGGGCAATTCGGCGAGCACGTTGTAGCCATTTTTGTCATCGGTCAGAAAACGCGTTTGAACATTGACGCGCAGCTTAACGTTAATGCCGCGCTGAATCATTCGCGCGATCATGTTGTAGTGCTCTGCGCTGAGAATGACGCTGGGCAAAGCCGCTTCGCCGTTGTCGCGTCCCAGCACAAATAGCGTCCCGTGCTCGCCTCGGTTTGGACGCAGCACGACTCCCGCGCCGGTTTCGCGGAGCAATCGAGCCATGTTTTGCGGTGTGATGAAAGAACCGGCAGGGCCTGCGGGAGGACGCGGTTGGCCGATGGCGACAGGAGTATCAAACATCGTCGGCTGCGGACGGTCAGCGCGCTCAAACGAAGTTTGAATCGGCTGGCTCATGACAATTGCGCCTTTTAACTTGTCGCGCATCTGGGCGATTTCTTCCTGTTTTTTGTCACCAAGGAAAATTGGTGCAGCGTTGATTTCGCCAGCCGTTGAAGCCGACCACGCTTCGGGATAACCGATCAATGGCATGTAACGCGGCTCAACCATTTCGATGGAAAACTTGTCCAGCGTCCAGCCGCGTCCGAATTCCCAGGCTTCCAAGCGCGGATTTTCCAGGCCGTATTCTTTCAGCTTTCCTTGCGCCCATTCGGCAGCGTTTTTGTAGGCTGGCGAGCCGGTCAAACGCGGGCCGATATCTTCGGTGAAATGCGTGAACGTTTCGTAAACTTGCGAACGGTTCAAGCCTTCGTCGCGGATTTTGGCGATGACGTCGCGGTCAACCGGTTCCTGCACCGCAGCGGCAGGCGATGCAAACAAGCAAAAGCAAATGATGAAAGCAGTCAGCAAAACACGTTTCATGAGCGGGTTTCCTTTATTCGTCACGGTGAACTTTATGTTGAGTCGTTTCGGGTAAGACCTGTAATTCGGTTTGCAAAAACGAAGGTACCAGCGGCAGCGCAGCCAAGATTTCTTCGGTGTTGTCGAACCATTGAAAGATCAAATTGCTGCCAGGTTCGGTGCATCGGTATGGCCCGGTTTCCGTCAGATACTTCGAAGATTCAGGCAGTCGCATCAAAAAATACGGCGACAGTTCATGGTAATTCTTTTCGTCGTAAACGAAGAAGTTTTCGACCAGCCACAACAAACGCACTACTTCGGCATCCACATCCAACTCTTCGCGCATTTCGCGACGAAGCGTTTGTTCAGCAGCTTCGCCAAACTCGACTCTGCCGCCGGGCAACGACCAGAAAGAATCACCTTCGGCTTGATGCAGTAAGATTTGATTGTTGTGAATAGCGACGCCCGCTACACGAAAATTGAAGCGTTGGTTGCCTTGGTCAAATCGGATCATCGCGTCAATTCCCGAAAGCCGGTTGAGCCGGCGGTGTCAGTTCAAACCCTTTCGGCGGTTCGGCTCCCAGCAGATGTTTGACGAAATAATCCCAGCGGCGACGAACCATATACGGTTCGTTGCCGAACCCGTGTCCGCGATTGGGGAACATAATCAGGTCGAAATCCTTGTTCGCTTTGATCAGCGCGTCCACCACTAACAGCGTGCTGTAAACCGGCACGTTGTTGTCCATCGTGCCGTGCGCCAACAGCAATTTGCCTTTCAGGTTTTTTGCGATTGCCGGGTTGGATTGATTGTCATAATTCGTCGTGCCGTCAGGGTTGCGCACCAGCAAGCCTTGCCACTTTTCACCCCAGTCATCTTCGTAAAGGCGATTGTCATGGTTTCCTGCCTGGGCAACGCCGACTTTGAAAAAATCAGGATAGTTGAACAACGCCGTCGCCGTCGCATTGCCTCCACCCGAATGGCCGTAAATGCCCGCGCGTTCGATGTCTATCCAACTGTAACGCTGCGCCAGTTGCTTCATCGCCGTCACCTGATCGGGCAGTGTGTTGTCGCCCATGTTGCCGTACCAAGTGGTGTGGAATTTTTTGGAGCGCCACGGCGTACCCATCCCGTCAATCTGCACAACGACGAAGCCGAGTTCGGCCAAGGCTTGCTGGTCACCACGCTCAGCGGAGAAGTTCCGCCCACGCACGCTGCCAGTTTGAGGGCCAGGATAAAGGTTGTTGATGATCGGATATTTTTTGCTGGGATCGAGTTTGGTTGGGACGTACATCAATCCGTAAAGATCGGTGACGCCGTCACGCGCTTTTACCGTAATGGGTTGCGGCGCTTTCCAGCCTGTCGCCAGCAGCCGCGAAATGTCCGCTTTTTCCAAAGTCAGAACTTGCTTGCCATCAGCGTCGCGCAAAACAGCAACCGGAGGCACATCAGGTTTGGAATAACTGTCGGTAAAAAAGCTGCCTGAAGGCGCAAGCGCAATATCGTGGTCGGCGTCTTCCGGCGTCAGCAGCTTCAAGCCTTTGCCGTCGAAGCCGATGCGGTAGAAGTGGCGGAAGTATGGATCGCGGCCTTGCTCTTTGCCTACGCCCAGGAAGTAAAGCTGGCGATTCTTTTCATCCACGCGCAGCAATTGTATGACGTTGCCCGCGCCGGTCGTGATCTGGTTTTTCAGTTTGCCGGTTTGCGCGTCATACAGGTAAAGCTGTCCCCAATCGTCGCGCTGCGAATACCACAGAACTTCATTTGACCCGGCCAGATAGCGCCAATTGACACGGCCCGCGCTGGAAGCCGCGCTGGATTCAAAAAAGGTGTCCACCTTTTCTTCCAGCACATCGCGCACCGCACCCGTCAACGGATCGGCTAAACGCAGCTTCACTTCTTTGCGATCACGCGAGGCTGAAACAAATGCGAGTTGCGCGCTGTCGGCGCTCCATTGCACATCGGCCCACGTGCCGCTGACGACGACGTGATCGTTCAACGAAGAACGATGCGGATCGGCGGGCATTTTCAACCGCACGACTTTGGCCGTTTCCAAATCAATGATGATGCGCTCAATCATGAAAATCTTTTCGTCGCCGGGCAGCGGATATTTCCAGGCTTCCAGTTTGGGATGGCCCAGTTGCGTGTTGACCAGATACATCTCGCCTACGCCGCGCGCGTCGTGCTGAAAGGTGGCGATCTTTTTAGAGTCTGGCGACCAGGCCAGCACCGGGTTATCGCTTTTTGTCCAGCCTGCGTTGTTCGTTGCGTAGCCGAAATCCTTGACGCCGTCGGTCGTCAATTGCGTTTCTTTGCCAGTCGAAACATCACGAACCCACAAATTGTAATCACGAATGAACGCCGTGCGCTTGCCATCCGGCGAAGTAGACATTGCATCCGCGCCGAATCTGCCACCGCGTTGCTGTTGCTGGTTTCTGGATTCAGCGCCCGCATTGCATTGATAGCTCTGCAGGTCGCAAGTGAAGCGCCGTCGTTCGACATTGAAGGAGGCTGTTTTACCATCTGCTGCAAAATCAATTTGTTGAAAGGGAAGTTTGAAAGCTTCGTACTTTGCGCCTGCTACTGACGAAAGCACCGCCGCCAATTTTGCGTGGTCAAAAGCCGGGCTGCGCGTACCGCGGGCCGGATCAACCAGAAAGAATTCGTTGCCGTTTTCAGTCGCAACTCGATACCAGAATCGTCCATCCGGCAACCAGGTTGGGCGAACTCCAGCGCGCAACACCAGCGGCGCAGTGTTGTAGCCCATGAACTTTTCGGCGCGCGCATAATCTTCAGCGGTCAACGCACGCTGTTGCGCAAAATTGTTTGTGGTCATTAAAAACGTCACCAATCCTGTAACAAAAAGATAAATGGAAAAACGACGCAAACGAAACTGCATGGCGAATCCTCCGGTGATATTTACTTCTGTGAAAGTCTCTTACTTTATTTGAAACGTACTGACAAAAGATGTGGCTGGATTGTTCAAGCGCAAAAACAGAATTACCGCTTTGCCATTAGAGACGCGGCGACAACTCCATAGATTTCAAGAAAATGTTCGATCCGGTTGCTAGCAGGAGCGTATTTTGCAAGAACATCTATAAAGAATACATCGAGCGAATAGTTTTGTACGGTTTCGTTGCAAACAGACTACTTGATCTTCTTTTCTAGCCGCAGTCACGAATAAAAAATGATTACACCTGACAACTATAACTCGCTTTCGCCCTTGTAGATAAAGGCAGAAACATCGCAATCGGCAGACATCAATCAGGTAATTTTTGGGCGGAGAATGCGCACGGGCATATTGATTGCTTTTGTCAGGCACGCAAGCTCGAAACCTTAACAGTAGGAATTTTAGGAGGGAGACTTATGAAAAACGCTAGATTGTTTCAATCACTATTTACATTGCTGGCTGCGCTGACGTTGGCAATGCCCATCGCCGCGCAACAACAAGACGCTTCAACCACACCTGCGAATAAAGACCAAATGGCTTCTGCAACCGTAGCCACTGTGCCTGCAGGACAAAAACAGAAACTCACCGGCATCATTGTTCAGCGTGACGTTGATAACCTGATGGTTCGGGATTACAAAGGGGCGACTTACAAAGTTAATGTGAGTGGCAATACCAGCATCAAAGAACGCAAGAGCAATCCTTTCCGTGGCGCAAAGAAATACGCCGTTTCTGATTTGTCGCGTGGGCTGGCCGTAGAGATCGAAGGTCGCGGCGATGACAATGGCGCTTTGGTCGCCAATCAAATCAAATTCAGCGAAGCCGAGTTTCGTGTCGCCAACTCCGTCGTTTCAATGGTGACGCCGGTTGAAGGACGCGTTTCTGAAACGGAAAACCGAATCACACAATCTGAAGATAATGCGAAACGCCTTTCGGGGCAGATCGAAGAATTGTCGGCTGTGGCCAACACGGCAAATGGCGGCGCCAAGGCTGCTCAGGAAGCCGCTGACAAAGCGATGACCGCTGCCAACAATGCCAATGAACGCATCACGACAACTGCCGAAACTCTCAACAGCCGCATTTCGTCACTGGATAATTTTGAAGTGGCCAAGACAATTAACATCAATTTCCGTGTAGGTAGCTCCAAGCTTACGGCCGATGCTAAAGCCGCTTTGGATGAAATTGCCCAGGAAGCCAAAGGTGATAAAGGACAGGTCATTCAGGTTGCAGGTTTTGCTTCTGCCGATGGCAACGAAGCGCTGAATCGTCGTCTGAGCCGTGAGCGCGCTGATGCGGTGATGAGCTATCTGATCGAAAACCACGACATCAATCAGCGCCGCATCGTGACGCCGATTGGTTATGGTGAATCTCACGCTGCGGCGGACAATGCCACACGAGATGGTCGCCAGCAAAATCGCCGCGTCGAAGTTGCGATTCTGGTGAGCAAGGGACTCTCGTCAGGCTCGACCGCTTCTGTCAGCAGCAACACTTCGAACAATCAATAAGTTCAAAGTGCCTCTTGAAAGCATCGGGCAGCAGACACTGCAGCGAATTTACCTTCGTTACTGTGTTTGCTGCCCGATTGTTTTTTGTCTCGCGCCTAAATGTTTTGCTGCTCTGACTATCGCCCGCCATCAACCCCAATCACTTCACCAGTAATAAAGCCTGCTTCTTCGGAAGCCAGGAATGCGACAAGTTCGGCCACTTCTTCCGGGCCGCCAGCGCGTTGTAGCGGCGTTGTTTGAATCGCCTGTTGCAGCCATTCTGGGCGCGAAAAGTGATCATGGATCGGAGTCATAATCACTCCCGGCGAAACCGCATTAACCGTGATGTTGTATTGACCAAGTTCTTTTGCCAGACCTTTGGTGAAAGTATTAACAGCGGCTTTGGCGGCAGCATAAGGCAGTGACAAGGCCATCCCGCCGAATTCTACAGCGCCCGAAGAGATGTTGATGATGCGGCCTCTGCGCTTTTCCTTCAGGTAAGGGATGACAGCTTGTGTGCATAAAAAGACGCCTTTCAGGTTGACGCCCATAATCGCGTCCCAGACTTCGTCAGTGCAGTCTTCAATGGGAACCAGTTTGATCAAACTGCCAGCGTTGTTGACCAGAATGTCCAGCCCGCCGAAGTTGTCCACGGTTTCACCGATCATTCGCAAAACGTCTACGCGCTGAGACACGTCAGCTTTGACGGCAATGGCGTTGCGGCGCATGGCTTGGATCAAGCCGACGGTTTCCATCGCTCCGTGCTCGTTATGATGGTAATTGACGATGATTGCCGCTCCATTGCGAGCCAGCGCCAGCGCAGTTTCGCGTCCAATGCCGGAGCTTGCGCCTGTGATGAGTGCGACTTTTCCTCTGAGATCGTATTGTGCAGCCATAATTTTCTAAGTAGTCGGTAGTCGGGAGACGGTAGTCAGTAGCCGTAAGCGATTGTGACTTTCCACTATATCGAATCCCGCAATTTTGGTCGGTCGAGAAACGGTAGTGAGCATCCGCATCGAATGACGACTCTCGATTACCGACTCCCGACTACTCTTCATAGTAAGTTTTGCCTTTCAGCTTCTCAGGCAAACAAATCATATCCGTTTTCGCGTCTTCGTAATCGTGAGCGTATTTGTAATCTTTGCCGTACCCCAGACCTTTCATCAAACCGGTTGGAGCGTTTCGCAAATGCAGCGGAACGGGTTCGGTTTGTGTCGCGCGAGCGTCCGCGGCGGCGGTTTCGTAAGCCATCGCGATCTTGTTCGATTTAGGAGCGCACGCCAGGTAAATGGCCGCTTCGGCCAGCGCGTATTTGGCTTCGGGCATGCCGATCAAGTGCGTGGCCTGCATCGCGGAAACGCTTACGACCAGAGCTTGCGGATCGGCCAGGCCAATGTCTTCGGAGGCGTGATGGACGATGCGGCGAGCGACATACATCGCGTCTTCCCCTGCTTCAAGCATCCGCGCCAGCCAGTAAACCGTGGCGTCCGCATCAGAATTGCGGATGGATTTTATGAAGGCCGAAATCAGGTTGTAATGCTGTTCGCCGGTTTTGTCATACAGCGCCGAGGCTCGTTGCAACGCTTCCTGTAAATCCTCTTCGGTAATTTTGCGACAATTTTCGGCATCAGGTTTTGCCGACAAAGCGGCCAGTTCCAACGTGTTCAGCGCTGTTCGAGCGTCTCCGCCGGTGAAGGTGGCCAGTTTTCGCAATTGCTCTTCGCTGATTTCAGCGTTCAATTTGCCGAGCCCGCGTTCAGCGTCGGTTAACGCTTGCTGCAAGATTTTGACGATTTCTTCTTCAGTCAGTTGATTCAGCACAAACACTTTCAGCCGCGAAAGCAGCGCCGAATTGATTTCAAACGAAGGATTTTCCGTCGTCGCGCCGATCAAAATGATCGTGCCGTTTTCGACGTAAGGCAGAAAAGCATCTTGCTGCGCGCGGTTGAAACGATGGATTTCATCTACAAAAAGCACAGTCCGGCGTCCAAGCTTGATTTTCAGCTCGGCAGCTTCGCCCATCACTTGTTTGATTTC
>CAYLJQ010000154.1:0-11777 GCA_964383955.1 uncultured Heliomicrobium sp.
TATTCGCCGCGAACGTCAATTTCGCCGTCTTTCAAATCCACGACAAAGGTATTGAATGCTTTCCACAGATTGGTGATCGGCAGTTTGATCAATTCATCAATCGTGCGTTTCAGGAAGCGCGCGCCATAAGCCACGCTGAATCCTTTTTCAACCACCTTTTCAAGTGCGGCTTCGCTCAGGCGCATGATTTTGCCCTGACGTTCCATCTGGCGGCGCATGCTGCCCAGATATAACAACGCAATCTGCTTCACTTCATCCTGCGTCAGCGGCGAAAAGACCACGATTTCATCAATACGGTTGCGGAATTCCGGCGAAAACCGCGTTTCCGCCGCACCCAGCACCGCGCGTTTGACTTCTTCAACGTCGGCAGTGGTCTTGTTGCCGAAACCAAGCGGTTTCATGTACTTCTTGAAATTCTCAGAACCGAGATTCGAAGTCATGATGATGATCGCGTCGGACAGATACACTTTTTTGCCGCGCCCGTCGGTCAGCCAGCCTTCGTCGAACGCCTGCAAAAACAGGTTCAGCAAATACGGCGAAGCCTTTTCCACTTCGTCCAGCAACAAAACCGTGTACGGATTTTCGCGCAACCGTTCGGTCAAAATGCCGCCGCGTTCGCTGCCGACGATTCCGCGCGGCATGCCGATCAGCTTTTCAATGGCGACGGTTCCGTCCTGATATTCGCTCATATCAATTCGAACCATTTTGCTTTCATCGCCAAACATCGTTTCGGCAACGGCTTTGGCCAATTCGGTTTTGCCCACGCCGGTCGGTCCCAGGAACAACAGAACTCCGTCCGGTTTGTAGAAATTCTCTTTCAGCGGGCCTTTGTTCAAGCGCAAGCGCTGCGCAACAGCTTTCACAGCTTCTTTTTGGCCAATGACCCGCCGGCCAAGCGTGTCTTCCAACGTCCGGAAGCGGTCGGACGTGTCGCGGAAGATCAGATCCTTGGGAATGCGGGATTCCTGCGAAATGACATCAATAATGTGTTCCGGTTGAACCTGCATCACTGACGGTTCATTGATTTCGACTTTGACCGAAGCAGTGTCCAGCCAGCCGATAACCTTGTCCGGCAGATGCAGATTGCGAATATAGCGCGGAGCCATTTCAAGCGCCGTATCAATTGCAGCATCTGTAATCTTGACTGAATAATTCTTTTCCAGGCGTGGCCGGATGCCATGCAGGATTTGTTTGGTTTCGGCCAAACTGGGTTCGTCCACTTTAACCAGCCGGAAGCGGCGAGCCAGAGCTTCGTCTTCAGCGATGTATTCCTTGTATTCGGTCAACGTCGTCGCGCCGATGATGCGGATTTCGCCGCGCGCCAACGCGCCTTTGAACATGTTCGCGGCGTCGCTGGAAGCTCCCATCGCCGAACCTGCGCCGATGATCGTATGCGCTTCGTCAACGAACAGAATCAAATCGGTGCGCTCTTTGACTTCCTGAATGATGCCTTGCAAACGCTCTTCGAACATTCCGCGCAACATCGTTCCGGCGACAATTCCGGCCATTTGCAACTGCACAACATGCGCACCACGAAGCCGCGCCGGAACTTTCTGCGGTTCCAGCTCGATCAACCGCGCCAGGCCTTCGACCACGGCGGTTTTGCCGACGCCGGGTTCGCCAACCAGCATTGGAGAATTTGCGCGTTCGCGGTGGCAAAGGATTTCCACCATCTGCCGGATTTCCTGTTCGCGGCCAATGGTCGGCGGCAACTTGTCCTGACGGGCAAGTTTGTTCAGCGACAGCCCAAAATGTTTTAGGTAAGGCGGAAGTTCGTATTTTTTGCGAAGCGTTTCCGTTTGCTCTTCCCGGCTGCGGACTTTTTCAACGATGGTGTCCGTTGCGTAATGCGGATCAACGCCAAGAGCGCGAAGAATTTCAGCGGGCTTGCCGGCCTGGTCGGTAAAAAGTGTAGCCAACAAGTCATACGATTCGATCTGCGACCGGCCTTGCGCGCGCGCGCGTTTCAATGCGCGATTAAACAAATCGCGGGTCGTGTCGGCAATGTACATTTTCTTGCCGACGTATTGGCGGCTTTTGGCCAGTTCCTGATCCAGCAAGTGGGAAACAGCGCGTGGATCAACGCCCACGGTCTGCATCGTGTCGTTGAATAACACGTTCTCAAGCTCGCTAAGCGCGGTGAAAATATGCTCTACGGAAAGAAAATTGTGATCCCGCCCTTTGGATACTTCAATCGCACGGCGGACAATTTTTTGCCCAGATTCGGAAAACTTGTCAGTCATCGGTCCCAGATCAAACACGGCTTTGTACCTCTCTTAAATACTGCCTGAAAAATTCAAGCTCCCAGCACCAATAGAAACTGCGTTCAGTGTAGACCTTCAGCACGAAACTTTACAGCCTGTCGCTTATCTATTTTTATCGCTTTTGGACTTTTACATTTTAAGGCGCGGTGAAGTTCAAGGAACCGCGCAATAAAGGAAGGCGGGCTAAAACTACTGCCCGCCTTCCGCACTGTCAAGCAACGATAAAGTAGACATCAATTCGCGGCGGTTGTCGGTACGCAGACTAACAAATCTGCTTACCGGCAACTAACCGTCACCTGTTTTTAGTGGTGATCCTCGCCCGGCATTGGTCCTGCCGCCGCTTCCGGAATATCTGTCACAGCCGCATCGGTCGTGATCAAAAGCCCCGAAATCGAAGCCGCGTTTTGCAGCGCCGTGCGGACGACTTTCGCGGGGTCAATAATTCCCGCTTCCAGCAAGTCTTCCATTTTTCCCGTAGCGGCGTTGTAACCAACTGTCTTCTTTTCAGTGCGGACTTTGCCAACGATCAGGCTGCCGTCCTGCCCGGCGTTTTGAGCGATCATTCGCATCGGCTCTTCCATGGCGCGGCGCAGGATTTCAATCCCGGTTTTTTCGTCGCCGACTGCTTCTGCCGAAAGGGCTTCCAGCGCTTTCGCCGCGCGCAACAACGCCACGCCTCCGCCCGGCACAATTCCTTCCTGAGCGGCGGCTTTGGTTGCGTGCAATGCGTCGTCAACACGCATTTTCTTTTCCTTCATTTCAATTTCAGTCGCAGCGCCGATCTTGATGACAGCAACGCCGCCCGCCAGCTTGGCCAATCGTTCCTGCAATTTTTCACGGTCGTAATCCGAAGTTGATTCTTCAGACTGGCGGCGAATGCTGGCAATGCGGCCTTGCAAATCGCCTTTTTTGCCTGCGCCTTCGATGATGGTTGTGTTGTCTTTATCAATAATGATCTTTTTGGCACTGCCCAAATCGGCCAGTTCAATACTTTCCAGCTTGATGCCCAAATCTTCTGTGATGACTTTGCCACCGGTCAGAATGGCAATGTCTTCCAGCATCGCTTTGCGGCGGTCGCCGAAGGCCGGCGCTTTGACCGCAGCGACTTTCAACACGCCGCGCAATTTGTTGATGACCAGCGCCGACAAAGCTTCCGCTTCAACGTCTTCGGCAATGATCAGCAAACTGCGACCGGTTTCAGCCACTTTTTGCAGAATCGGAAACAGTTCGTGCAGCGAAGAAATTTTCTTTTCGTTCAGCAGGATCAGCGGATCTTCCAGCGTCACATCCAGCTTGGCGGGATCGGTGGCGAAATAAGCCGAAATGTAGCCACGGTCAAACTGCATGCCCTCGACAATATCGAGCGAGGTTTCAATCGTCTTGGCTTCTTCAACCGTGACGACGCCATCTTTGCCGACTTGCTCCATTGCGGCAGCCAGCAATTCCCCAATCAATTTGTCGCCATTTGCAGCAACCGTGCCAACGGCGGTCAGGTCGTCTTTGCCTTTGACCTTTTTCGACATCTTTTCAATTTCGGCGACTGCGACGGCGACTCCGCGATCAATGCCACGTTTCAGCGCCATCGGATTGGCTCCGGCAACCACGTTTTTGACGCCTTCCCGGAAAATGGCCTGGGCCAGCACGGTCGCGGTCGTCGTGCCGTCACCAGCAACATCGTTTGTCTTCGAAGCGACTTCGCGCACCATCTGCGCGCCCATGTTCTGAAGCGGGTTTTTCAGGTCAATCTCTTTTGCGACGGTCACACCGTCTTTGGTAATCAATGGGGATCCGAACTTTTTATCAATGACGACATTGCGGCCACGAGGGCCAAGCGTTACGCGAACGGCATTCGCCAAAATATTAACGCCTTCAAGCATTGCTTGGCGGGCTTCTTCTCTAAATGTCAGGTCTTTTGCCACGATTGGGTTTTCTCCTCTTAACGGTTCAGTACCGTGAGCGGTAGCGACCGGATAATCTCTCGCCCGGTCGCTACCGCTCACGGTACTGCATCAATGTTTAGCTTGCTCTTCCCACGCGAACCCGCGCCGGACGCAGCAAGCGATCTCCAAATTTATAGCCGGTTTGATACTCGGCAATCACTTTGTTGTCCTGGTCGGGTTCGACCGGAACAATTTCAACCGCTTCATGGATTTCGGGATTGAAATCCTGGCCTTCGCTTTCCAAAGCCGCCAGCCCCAAGCCGAGCATTTTCGACTCAAATAAATTGGCCGTCGCTCTGACTCCTTCCAGCAAGGCGGTAAAATCCGTTTCGTTGTGCTGGCTGGCTTCGGCAGCCGCGACTGCGCGCTTCAAATTGTCGAGCGTGTCCAGCAAGCCAGCGACCAGATCGCCGCGCGCAGCTTCCAGCTTTTGTTCGGCAGTGCGATTCAGCCGAGCGCGCATTTCTTCGGTTTCAGTTTTCAACCGTTCTTCCGCTTTGCGGAAACGGTCTGCATGTTCGCTCAATTTACGTTCGGCCTCGCCGCGCTTTTCTTCGGATTCTTTCAATTTCGCCTGTAGGGCCTCGATTTCCGCCTGGACTGAGCTGTCTTTTTGAAGCTCTTCCTGTTCGGAGACAGAGTCCGTGTCAACAGTGACTCGGCGCTTGTCTGTGATGCGGATTTCGCCTTCTTGCGGAGCTTCCGCTGCCCCTTGAGCAGATTGTTTATTTCCCACGTCTGAACTCATTTCTTTGAAAACCCTTTGAATGCGTTTGGTTAGTGATGAAAGACTCGCAATCTACCATGTGGCTTACCGAAAGCCAAAATGTAGCATTGACGACACGGACGATGCGGAATTGGCAGATCAAAGTTTGTATTGATCCGCCAACCCCGCGTTGCCGGTATGCTATTTTCAACTTGCGGCTGCCGCGCTCTGTCCCGTGGCAAAGACCATTTGGCCGCTTTCCAAATCCCCTTTGACGGTCAGAGTTTCCCCAGGCTTGACCTCGCCGCCCAGCAATTTCATCGCCAGCGGATTTTGGATCAGGCTTTGAATCGCCCGCTTCAATGGCCGTGCGCCATAAACCGGATCGTAGCCTTCGCGCGCCAGCAACTCTTCTGCCGACAGGTCAAGCACCAGATTGATCTTGCGATCTGCCAGCATTCGCCGCAGCGCTTCAAGCTGAACTTTGATGATCGAACGAATTTGATCAATTCCCAGCCGCTTGAAGATGATGATGTCGTCAATGCGGTTCAGGAATTCCGGCTTGAATTGACCGCGCAATTGTTCCAGCACCGCTGAGCGCATTGCCTTGTCATCCCCCTGGAAATCCTGAATTTCACGCGACCCGACGTTCGAAGTCATGATGACAACAGTGTTTTTGAAATCCACCGTGCGGCCTTTGCCGTCGGTCAATCGCCCATCATCCAGAATTTGCAGCAGGATGTTGAACACGTCCGGATGGCCTTTTTCGATTTCATCAAACAAGACCACCGAATAAGGCCGACGCCGCACAGCTTCGGTCAAATAACCGCCTTCGTCGTAACCGATATAGCCCGGAGGCGCGCCGATCAGTCGAGCGACGGAATGCTTTTCCATAAACTCCGACATATCCAGCCGCACCATCGCGTGTTCGTCGTCGAACATGAATTCCGCCAATGCGCGCGCGGTTTCGGTTTTGCCTACGCCGGTCGGGCCAAGAAAGATGAACGAACCGATGGGCCGTTTCGGGTCTTGCAAGCCTGCGCGAGCGCGGCGAACCGCATTGGCCACCGCCACCAACGCATCGTTTTGACCGATGACGCGCAGGCTCAACCGATCTTCCATCTTGACCAGTTTCTGAACTTCGCCTTCCAGCATCTTCGACACCGGAACGCCCGTCCAGCGCGCCACAACTTCGGCGATGTCTTCTTCGGTGACTTCTTCTTTCAGAGTCCGGCCAGCAGCCTGCAACTCTTCCAGCTTGGCTTGATCGGCCTCAAACTGCTTTTGCACTTCGACCATCTTGCCGTAGCGAATTTCCGCCACCTTTTCGTAATTGCCCGCGCGTTCAAGCTGTTCGGCTTCAACCTTCAACGCTTCCGTCTTTTCTTTTGCCGAGCGAATGCGTTCGATGACTTCTTTTTCCGACTGCCACTTGGCTTTCATGCCATCGGACTTTTCCTTCAGGTCGGCAATCTCTTTTTCGACTTTTGCCAGCCGCTCTTTGGAGATGGCGTCTTCTTCGCGGAGCAAAGCCTGGCGCTCAATCTCCCGCTGAATGATTTCGCGTTCGACTTCGTCAATTTCAGTCGGCAAGCTGTCAATTTCAATGCGCAGCTTGGAAGCCGCTTCGTCCACCAGGTCAATTGCTTTGTCCGGCAAAAAGCGATCCGTAATGTACCGGTTCGACAAAGTCGCCGCCGCCACAATCGCGGCGTCTTTGATGCGAACGCCGTGATGCGTTTCGTACTTGTCTTTCAGTCCACGCAAAATCGCGATGGTGTCTTCAACGTTTGGTTCGGACGCGTACACCTGCTGGAAACGACGTTCCAGGGCTTTGTCTTTTTCGATGTACTTCTGATATTCGTTCAGCGTCGTCGCGCCAACGCAACGTAATTCGCCACGGGCCAGCGCCGGTTTCAGCATGTTCGAAGCATCAACCGCGCCTTCCGAAGCGCCAGCGCCAACCAAGGTGTGAAGCTCGTCAATAAAGACAATGATCTGGCCTTCGGCTTTTTCAATTTCGCGCAGCACGGCTTTCAGGCGTTCTTCAAATTCGCCACGATATTTCGCACCGGCCAACATCGAACCCAAATCCAGCCCCACAAGCCGTTTGTTTTTCAATGTTTCCGGAACGTCGCCGGAAACTATGCGCTGCGCCAGGCCTTCGACGATGGCGGTTTTGCCTACGCCGGGTTCACCAATGATCACCGGATTGTTTTTGGTTCGGCGAGACAGCACTTGAATCGTCCGGCGGATTTCGTCATCACGACCGATGACAGGATCAAGCTTGCCTTGACGCGCCAGTTCCGTCAGATCGCGCGAATATTTCGACAGCGCCTGGTAACTTTCTTCCGCGTTTTGGCTGGTAACTTTGGCTCCGGCGCGCATCTGCTGAATCACTTTCAGCAAGGCATCTCGGCTGATGCCGTGCGAGCGCAAAATCTTCCCGGCATCCTGTTTGTCGTCGGTCAAAGCCAGCAACAGATGTTCGGACGAAATGTATTCATCTTTCAGCTTGTCAGCTTCTTTCTGGGCCTTGCTGAATGCTTCGGTCGTTCGGTTGCCGTAATACTTCTGGCCAAAGCCGCTCACAGCAGGAAACTTTTTGATTGCCGCTTCCACTTCGCTCAAAACAGTTTGGACGTTCACTCCAATCTTTCCTAGGATCGGGCGCGTTACGCCTTCAGGCTGTTCGATCATCGCGGTCAGCACGTGTTCGGGTTCGACCTGTTGATGATTCTGTTTTTCGGCCAGGGCAACGGCTGATTCCACCGCTTCCTGTGCTTTTAATGTGAACTTGTTCAGGTTCATCTTTACCTCCCAATCGAATAGACAGGATTTACAAGAATTACGGGATTGACCTGCTTGTTTCAGACATCTTGTGAATCCTGTAATTCCTGCCTGAAATTTTTCTGGCCGATAAAAACTTGGGCTTCGGACTTTCTAAAAGCCCGAAGCCCTTCTGTCAATCGCTAGCCTCCATCCCACTTTCGTTTTTTGTTAGCTCGCTGAGCCGTTTGTATCAGTTTTGATCGTTACGTTGATGTTGCGGGCTTTTACTTCATCACGTTTCGGCAACGTCACACGCAATACGCCATCCTTGAACTCTGCCTTCACCTCTTCGACATTCACCGTGTTCGGCAATGTGAAAGTGCGCGTGAACGTTCCGTAGTTTCTTTCCACTCGATGCCAATTCTCGCCTTTATCTTCCTTCTCGAACTTACGCTCGCCGGTCAAGGTCAGGCGATAATTTTCAATGGAAAGATTGAAATCTTCAGCCTTCAATCCAGGCAGGTCCGCTTCCAGAACAATTGAGCCTTCGTTTTCAAAAATATCCACGTTCGGGCTCCATTTGCCAGTGAACACCTCTTCACCGCCAAAGAACCTCGGCAAACCGCCGGTAAAAATTCGACTGAATTCATCTTGAATGTTTCGCAGATCGGCAAACACCGGATCGCGCTTCACAACTCCACCAGTAGCAGTTCTCATATAATTACCTCCTTGGATCGTGTAACTAAATTTCTCTTTCCTCTACCTGATTCGCTCAGGACCGTTCCTGAGCACGTGTGCAAGATAAAACTTGAGCCCTTTCCTGTCAAGAACTTTGCAGAAAAATTTTTAGCAAACTTAAAACTTTCACTTAACAAGTTCACAGGTGGGAACTTATGCCAATTTTTTACTGCTGAACTTGCAACCAAGAGACTTCTGTAGACAATTCGGTCAGACCAAAACGAACGACAATCCACAACAAGCTTAACTCTGCGGAGGTTTCCCGGATGCGAATCAATCATTTTGCACGTCTTTTCTTGGGCACAGCAGCAATCCTGCTATTTCAAATCCTGCCGGCCACGACTCAAACACAGCAATTTGTCCCCAATTACGAAGAATCGAAGATTGGTTCGTACACTTTACCCAACCCGTTGGTGATGAACGACGGGCGCAAAGTGACGACCGCTAGCCAATGGCGGGCGCGGCGGCAGGAAATCCTAAAGCTTTACGAAACTCACGTTTATGGCCGAACTCCGGCGGCGGCAAAGGCTGCGCGCATCAGCTTTGTGGAAACCTCGCGCGACGCAAAGGCGCTGGGCGGATTGGCAACCCGAAAAGAAGTGACGGTTTATCTGACTGGCAAAAAAGACGGGCCGAAAATGTCCGTGCTGTTTTACATCCCAAATGCTCGCACACAAGCTGCGCCGGTTTTTCTGGGACTGAATTTCAATGGCAATCAGGCAATCAGCAACGATCCGGGAATAACGCTGGCTTCAAGCTGGCTGCGCGAGGCTAAAGAAACGGGTGCAGTCAATAATCGCGCGACGGAAAAATCTCGCGGTACCGAAGCCAGCCGCTGGGCTGTGGAAATGGCTCTCAAGCGCGGGTATGCCGTCGCCACGATCTACAACGGCGACCTGTTCCCGGATCACAAAGATGGCTTGAAAGAATCGGTCATCCCGTACTTTTACCGAAACGGACAAACTTCGCAGGCGGCAGATGACTGGAATGCGCTGGGGGCGTGGGCCTGGGGATTGAGCCGCGCGGTGGATACCATCGAAAAAGATAAAGACCTGGACGCCAAACGAATCGCTTTGCTCGGCCATTCACGCCTGGGCAAAGGCGCATTGTGGGCTGGCGCTCAGGACGAACGCTTCGCGCTGGTGATTTCCAACGAAAGCGGCGAAGGCGGGGCGGCGTTGGCCAGACGCAATTACGGAGAAACGGTTGAGCGCATCAACACGTCGTTTCCATACTGGTTCAACGCGAATTTCAAAAAGTACAACAAAGACGTGGCTTCGCTGCCCGTGGATCAGCACATGCTGCTGGCGCTGATGGCTCCCCGCCCGCTCTATGTCGGCAGTGCGGTGGAAGACCAATGGGCCGACCCACGCGGAGAATTCCTGTCAGCAAAAGCTGCTGATCCTGTGTACCGTTTGCTTGGAACTGATGGGCTGGGAGTAACGGAAATGCCTGGCTTGCATCAACCTGTGACGACCACCATCGGCCATCACATTCGAGCCGGAAAACACGATGTGACCAATTACGATTGGGAGCAGTATCTGAATTTCGCCGACAAACATCTGCGCCGGAAAACCAAGTAGTTTCAGCGCGACACCTTTGGAGTGCTGCGCGTCCCGCGCAGCTTTGGTAGTCCTTTTCCAAAGTGTAATCACCACAACGACTACCAAAGCTACGCCAAAGGCGCAGCACTCCAAAGGCTTCATCAGCCATTCAACCACGGCCAAGGTAGGGCTGACCAATCGGCAAAACGATGGTTTCCAACATGTTGACGTGCGGCGGCAGCGAAGCCATCGCAACGGCGGCTTGGGCGATGTCGTCTGCGCTCATTGTTGGTTCGCCATTCAGGCGACGGCTTTCGGCCAAAGTGGGAACTTCGACGTTGCCCGGATGCAGGCAGCCGCAGGTAATGCCAAACTCGCGGCCTTCCAGCGCAGTCACCTGCGTCAAACCGGAAATCCCAAATTTGCTGGTGCTGTACGCAGCAGAGTTAGGTCGCACACGCTGCGCAGAAATCGAACCGATATTGATGATCCTTCCGCCGCACTGCGCTTTCATAATCCGCATGGCTTCGCGTGTGCAAAGAAACGGCCCGCGCAAATTCGTGGCAATCACCCGATCCCAGGCTTCCACAGACAATTCATCCAGCGGTCCGCCGTCAAAAACGCCTGCGTTGTTGACCAGAATGTCCAAGCGTCCAAATTTCTCCATCGCCTGGCGAAAGAGGTCTTTCACTTGCGCTTCGTTTGTCACGTCGGTTTGAACAACAAGCGCTTTCGTTCCGGCTTGGGCGAGAGCTTCGGCGTTTTGGTTCAGCCGTTCGACGTTGCGAGAGCTGAGAATCAGCGAAGCGCCTTCAGCGGCAAAAGCGTTGGCAATTCCCTGCCCTATGCCCTGACTGGCTCCTGTAATAAGCGCAATTTTGCCTTCCAGTTTGCTCATTGGTTTATTTGGGTAAGGGCATGACGGATTGCGTGGCCAACACGAATTCCGTGCCGTTGAATTGAAAATCCAGGTTGTGTTGCTGCTCGCCTTTTTCCTTGCTGATGGTTGATCCCATCAAACGAATCAATGGCGCTTTGCCTTCTTCGTGACGTAATCCCATTCGCAAGTATTTGTCTCCGGTCGGAAACGCGCGGGCAAGTTTGTCTTTCTTATCGGCGATGAGCGGCAGTTTCTGGCCTTCGCGCAGGATCACGGCAAAGTAGTTCTGGCCGGTTTTGACTGGTTTGGCATAAATCACGATCAAGCTGTCGTAGGCGCCTTTTGTGATGGCGTCAATACGCGCGGCGTAAATCAATTCCGCCTGCGCGCCGCCTGAAGCCAGCGTTTCGGCTTTGGCGGCTTCCAAATCGGGGGCGGCAATTTTGGGATTGCGGGTCAGTTGCGCCGACGCGGAAGTGAATGAAATCAGAATCAGCAAGAATGCGGGCAAAATGATAGATCGGTTCATAGATTCCCCTTTGTCGCAGTTGATCTGACACATGAAATTGTGAGCGGAACAATTGCGCGACGAATTCATTTTCAGCGGGCGTATCGGGTTTGTCCAGTTGTGAAAATTTGACTGTTCGGCGTTATTGCCATAATCAAACTACGGTGCTAGATTCCTGCCCGATTTCGCCCCCTCGGTTTCTGGCGTTTCTGCAGAAAAGCCAACTGCCGGAAGCCGATTTACCGCTCAGGACCCGTTCCCCGAGCCACACTTAACATCCACGGTTTATCAACTAGGAGATTCACGATGAACAAGATGAAATCAGCAATCAGTTTGTTTGCACTTTTTGCGGCGATGATGGCTTGCAGTTCAATCGCACAAGCACAAGCCACGCGTACCTGGGTTTCCGGTGTGGGCGACGATGC
>CAYLJQ010000155.1:0-11773 GCA_964383955.1 uncultured Heliomicrobium sp.
GAGTGTTATTCCGGTTGAAAACCGTGAAGCGCACGCCATCAAAACGCGCCAGCCCATTGTAGGTTGCCAGCCACAGATATCCGTCCCGCGTTTGCGTGATGGATATGACCGAGTTTTGCGGCAGCCCCTGTTCGGTTGTCCAGGTATCAAATCGGTATTGCCCAAAGGCAGTGGAGCCAAGCAGGGCGCAAAATAGCGCGGGCAGAAAAAAAGCTGGAAAGAGATATTTCAAGTGACAGGCAATCAGCATCGGGTAAACCATCAAACTCGTAATGAGGTGCTCAAGAATTGCTTTAATTTATAGCCTGCTCTGATAAAGCTCGTCAATTTTTTACAAGAAAAAGAACGGGGAGAGCGTTTGTCCAAACGCTCTCCCCGGAAAATTGGCTGATTGTGCGAACTCTGCGTTTCGCGTTACGGCGCGAAATAGCCGCAAAGGTCAATCATCAAATCCGTCGTGCTCAGAGCAAAGCGTTTGAAGGCGCCGTCGGCTCCCAGGCCGGTGGTGAAATGACGATTGAAGGTAATGCCGGTTCGGTAATTCGATGTGGCGATAAACGGCTGATTGGCACCGCTTGGCCAGAAGGTCAGATAACCATTTGCCACAGCATTCAGCGTCGTGGCATTGCCAACGACGGCTTGCGCTGTTGCAGGAATGCCTGTGCAAGCGCCGGTTGCGGCTTGCAGATAGGCCGTTCCACCGGTCATTTGCGCGTTAGGCGTAAAACATCCTGTTTGCCCAATTCGTGTGTCCAGCAGCCTGGTCGGTCCCGTCAATACCTTGAGCAACAGCCCTTGCCCATTACTGTCATTCATCTGCGTGCTGTAGTAACCCGTCACGTCAATGACCAGGTCTGTTGTCGAAGCCACGTAAATATTGAATTGTCCGCTTGGCGACAGACCAACCATAAACGGCGAGTTGAGATTGACGCCCGGCTGGAAGTTGGCGCTGGCAATCAGCGGACGCGCGGCATTTGAGGGATACAGCGTCAAAAATCCGTTGGCTTGCGGGCTAACCGTCGTTGCATTGCCGGTCAATGCCAAGGCTCCGGCAGGAATCAACACACCGTCGCAGGTTGTCGTGCCGATCTGCGAAACGTCTGTATTGCCTTGCAGAGCCGCTCCCGGCGTAAAGCAGGCGGAAGCTCCGGCGCGCGTATCCAGCAAGCGCAAAGGTTTTGGCAGCGGATGGAAATACAAGCCCGTTGCCGATGGCGGCGCGTAATAGCCCGTGACATCCACAACCACATCTGTGTCGGTGCTGACGAAGATTTTGAAGGCGCCATCGCTTGCGCCAAGCCGCACGGTGAACAAACTGTTCAATATCTGGTTCGCGTCGTAATTCGAGTTTGCGGAATTCGGTTTGGTGATGTCGCTGGGATAAAGCGTGAAATAGCCTCCGCCCGACTGCACGGAAGTCGCATTGCCAACCAGCGCCGCTGCATTGGCCGGAATCGCCAAGCCGTCACAAGTTCTGCCCGCTGCCGTCTGCGTTCTTGAAGTGTTGCCAGCAATTTTTGCTCCCGGAGTATCGCACCCTGTCGCGCCAGCTCGCGTATCCAGCAACCGCACCGGATGTGGCAAGGGGTAAAACTGCAATCCACCGCCGCTTTGGTGGATTGTCACCGTGTAAGCTTGTGTGGCGGTGCAACCACCGGCGTTGCCGGCCTGCACAGAGAAATTGTAAGTGCCGACGGCTGTTGGCACTCCTGTTAGCGCGCCGTTGGCTGCCAACGACAAACCCATAGGCAAATTGCCCGCGCTAATCGTAAATGTGTAAGGCGGCGCTTCACCGGTCGCTGTAAGCGTCTGGTTGTAAGCCGCACCCACCGTGCTGTCTGGCAATATCGCTGGGTTGAGCGCCATCCCCAGACAAGGCGGCAGAATCGTGACGGTATAGCTGCGGCTGGCGGCGCATAAATTGGAGGCGAAGGTGGATTTAATCGTAAACCGGTATGTCCCCGCCGCTGTTGGAGTGCCATGCAAAATCCCGAACGATTCAAAAACCAGACCCGTAGGCATCACGCCGTCTGTCAGCGTGTATTGATAATCACCGACACTTGCGCCGCTGGTTGTAAATACCTGGTTGTACATTGTGCCAACCGAACCATTGGGCAAACTGGATGGCGCAATGGTCAGCGCTGAACAGGCCGGGCTGACAAAGACATACGCTGAGCCTTGCCCTGCGTTTGTGCCAACGGCATCGCTCGGCGCTCCGGCGATGACGGCGTCGCCGCTTACAGCAACCGCAGAGCCGAAGCCATCCGCCGTGGCTCCATCGCTGGCAAGAAGTTTCCTTTGCCAATGCCAGAAACCGCCGAGATAGTTGTAAACATGCGCTGAGCCTTGATCACTGATTGCGCCGATGTTGTCGCCAGGCGCGCCGACGATGGCGATGTTGTTGGCCATCGCAATGGCGCTGCCGAAGTTGTCTTCCGCTGCGCCGTCAATTGCAGTGAAATAACCTGATGCTATTAAGTCTATAGCGCCGCTGCTGTAGGTATAAACTGCTCCCTGATGAGTTTTGGTTTCAACGGTTTCGTCAGGAGCGCCGACAAACACTTGATTGATGTCCTGCGCCAGCCCTAACGCTGAACCGAAATGCGCTCCGGGAACTTGATTGAAAGGGGTGACCTTGGGGCGAAGGAGCCAGGCTGTGCCGGAACGCAAATATGGATAGATCGCTCCTTGTTCGTTGTCATCGAAAGGAGCGCCCACCAGCAAGCGGTCGCCGTTTCCGTATAACGCGACAGCCACGCCAAAAGAGATGGGAGGAATGTTTCCGCCAATGAAAAGTTTCGCCTGCTCTACCCAGGTTGTGCCTGTGCGTGTGAAAACATAAGCCGCGCCCCGTCCCAGGTCTACGCCGGGCGCGCCCACCGCGATGGTCTGGCCGCTGACGGATATCGAAGCGCCAAAACGGTCGTTCGGCAAAGCATCAATCCCAACTGCTGTCAGTTTTTGCTGGAACATCCAGTTCGCGCCGTTGCGAATAAACACATACACCGCACCCTGATCTGTATTTGTGCTGGTGTCATCCAGCGCCGCGCCAACGGCTAGCGTATCGCCATCCAGAGCCACCGCATTGCCAAACCGATCCTGTGCTGCTCCGTCATTGGCGGTCAGTTTTTGCTGGAAAATCCAGTTCGCGCCGTTTCGTGTGAAAACATATACCGACCCTTGATTCGCATTCGTTCCGATGTCGTCTTCATCGGCGCTGATCACCAGCGTGTCGCTGCTAGACGCCATCGCTTTTCCGAAATGATCATTGGCTGTTCCGTCGTTGGCGACCAGTTTTTGACTTTGGACGTGTTGGCTGTCGTGCAGGGCAAAAGCAAAAACTGCGCCCTGGTCGGTGGCGCTGGCATCACTCTGATAAGCTCCGATGAGCACTGTGCTGTCATCAAGCGCTATCGTAGCTCCGAAACGATCGTCTACTGTGCCGGGTGACGAACCGGATTCCGGGCCAAACTTCCTGATTTGCCGCCAGTCGTTACCAACTTTCGCAAACACCCAGGCCGAACGGCTGTCCGTGCCCGGTTCAAACAGCTTGAGTGAAGCGCCAATAACTGCCATATCGCCGTCGAGGGCCAGGGAGACGCCAAAATGTTTGATTTGATTGTCGGAGGGAAAAAGGATCGTTTCATAATTCCACGCTCCCGGCGCAATTTGTTTAAAGACATACACCCATCCAACATCAATACTTCCTCCCAAATAAGAGCCAATCAATGCCGTGTTGCCACTAAGCGCAACGGCATTTCCGAACGCATCGCCCGCACCGCCTCCATTCAAACGTGTATCGAGAGGATTTCCGCGTATCCAATCCGTGCCGCTGCGTCTGAAGGTGTAGGCCGTGCCTTGATCGGGCTTCGGGCTTCCGCCGATAACTATGTCGTCGCCCGGCGCGCCAATCAGCGCCATGTCGCCATCCACTGCGACCGCCGCGCCAAATTGGTCGCCGCTTTCTCCACCAAGAGCCAGCAATTGTTTCTGTTGCGTCCAGGCTGTTCCAGTGCGCACAAAAACATAAGCTGCGCCGGTCGTAAGCCCCGGCTGGAGCTGATGATCAGGCGCGCCAATCAGCGCCGTATTGTTGTCTAGCGACACTGCTGTGCCGAAATGTGCGCCCAGTTGACCGTCGCTGGCCGCAAGCCGTTGCTGCTGTGTCCATGTGGTGCCGTTGCGCACGAAGACATACGCTGCACCTTGATCAGCGTTGGCGCTGCCCGGGCCATAAAGCGAGCCGATCAGTGCGGTGTCACCGTCAAGCGCCACCGACCAGCCGAAGTAATCGTTGAGCACGCCGTCATTGGCCAGCAAACGCGCCTGTTGCGTCCAGGTCGCGCCGTTGCGAACAAACACATACGCCGAGCCGCGTGAGTTTTCGTCATAGGGCGCGCCGACAATCGCAGTATTCCCACTTAACGCGACCGCGTAGCCAAAGTATTCAGACGCCTGACCATCCGCAGCCAGCAAGCGCTGCTGCAAGGTAAAGAGCGGATCAATCGTCAGCGGATATTCTGCGTTGTGGTCTTCCACTTCGATTGCGACGTATTCATTGCCGGCTGCCAATCGTGCCGGAACCGGTCTTCCTGTTTTGTCATGCACCGTCAATTGACTGTATTCAATCGCCTGATCGTTGGAGCCGCGCAATGTGACGGCTTTGCCGTCTTCGCTTGCCGCTGCACGCCAGCCTTCGCTAATTTGCATCACCATTCGCAGCGGCACGCCCTGTTGCCGCAAACCTGGTGGATTGCTCAACGTGAAACCATGTTCCAAGCCATCCGGGCCATTGACATACCATTCCTGCACGCCACCATCACGCATCAAGGTAATGGTTTGCTGATCACCGCTGACTTTGCCCGGCGCGACAGTTCGCAACGCTGTACCGTATCCAAGCTTCTGCAAGCTCAGGCTGACGTATGCCTGGTTGCCCAAGGCAATGCTGACACCGTTTTCGGTGACATAGGCGTCATATCCTGCGGAGCGGTTTGGCGCATGCCATGCCGCTCGCCCCAAAGGCGTTTGCACCGCCAGGCTGACTGCAAGCTGCGCCTGTTGCATGGCGGCTTGCAGCGTTTGGTTCTGGCCATCTCGTTTCAACTCAGCAACCGCTTCCGCACCCCGCAGGATTTTCGGGCTTTCTTGTTGCCTGGCGGCCAATGACGGTGATCCAACCCAAATCCCAACCGCACCTGCCAAAATCATCAGCGCCCACAATACGCCTTGACGTTTCCCATGTAAGTTCAAAGTTTCTCCCTCTCCTGTTGTGTTCGCGCGTTGTTGGCGAACTTGTTGTTTCGGATCGTTTCATTGTTGCGCTGCGCCAAAATCACGGGGTGAAATATCCAATCAGATCAATCACCAAATCCGTGGTGGCAACCGCATAGCGTTTGAAGGCACCATCGCTGCCCAGGCCAACGGTGAAGTGCCGGTTGAAGGTGATGCCCGTTCGATAGTTTGACGTGGCAATGAAGGGTTGATTGGCGTCGCTTGGCCAGAAGGTCAGGTAGCCATTGGCTGTTGCGTTCACCGTCGTCGCGTTGCCCACGACGGCTTTGGCCGCAGCCGGAACGGTCGAACAAACGCCGGTTGCAGGTACGGTGTGTTTCCGTTCATTGGCGCGGCTGGCGTAGAGCAAGCCGTTTGCCCCGCGCGCGTGTCCAGCAAACGCGTCGGTGCAATCAGCGGGTTGAACAACAATCCTTGTCCGTTCGCGTCATTGAGCTGCGTGCTGTAATAGCCGGTTATGTCAATCACCAGGTCTGTTGTCGAGGCTGCGTACATGTTGAACTGTCCGCTTGGCGAGAGGCCGACCATAAACGGCGAGTTGAGATTGACGCCCGGCTGGAAGTTGGCGCTGGCAATCAGCGGACGCGCGGCATTTGAGGGATACAGCGTCAAAAATCCGTTGGCTTGCGGGCTAACCGTCGTTGCATTGCCGGTCAATGCCAAGGCTCCGGCAGGAATCAACACACCGTCGCAGGTTGTCGTGCCGATCTGCGAAACGTCTGTATTGCCTTGCAGAGCCGCTCCCGGCGTAAAGCAGGCGGAAGCTCCGGCGCGCGTATCCAGCAAGCGCAAAGGTTTTGGCAGCGGATGGAAATACAAGCCCGTTGCCGATGGCGGCGCGTAATAGCCCGTGACATCCACAACCACATCTGTGTCGGTGCTGACGAAGATTTTGAAGGCGCCATCGCTTGCGCCAAGCCGCACGGTGAACAAACTGTTCAATATCTGGTTCGCGTCGTAATTCGAGTTTGCGGAATTCGGTTTGGTGATGTCGCTGGGATAAAGCGTGAAATAGCCTCCGCCCGACTGCACGGAAGTCGCATTGCCAACCAGCGCCGCTGCATTGGCCGGAATCGTCAAGCCGTCACAAGTTCTGCCTGCTGCGGTCTGCGTCCGCGCTGTGCCGCCCGCGATTTTGGTTCCGGGAGCATCACAGCCCGAAAAACCGGCGCGCGTATCCAGCAATCGCACCGGATGCGCCAGCGGGTAAAACTGCAATCCGTTGTTTCCGCCCAGGCTATTGATTGCAATGGTGTACGGGCGCGTTCCCTGGCAGCCGTTCGCGTCGGTTGCTTTAACCGTAAAGCCGAAAGCGCCGGATGTATTGGGGATTCCCGTCAATGCGCCCCCCGGCGAAAGCGACAATCCGTTCGGCAATGCGCCAGCGGAAACTGCGAAATTGTAAGGAGCAGTGCCGCCGCTTGCCGTCAGCGTTTGGTTGTACATCGCCCCCGTGAAACCGTCGGGCAAATTGCCTGGGTTGAGCGTGATGGCCTGACAGGCAGTGGTATTGATCGTTAATGAATAGCCTTGCGTGCCCTCGCAGCCGTTTGCGTCTCTGGGGCGCACTGTGAAGCTGTATGTGCCTGTTGCGGTTGGCGTGCCGCTGATGACGCCCGTCAGTCCATTCAAAAACACGCCGGGCGGAAAGCTGCTGCCAAGACTGATGGGATACGTGTAAGGAGGAGTGCCGCCCGAAGCTGTCAACGTTTGGTTGTACGGCACGCCCACTGTGCCATTGGGAATTGTCTGTGGATTGAGCGTGAGGGGAGAGCAAGTCGCCACGATCGTAACGACATATTCATGGGTGGCGGGACAACGGCTGCGCGTGGAACTGGCCTTGACCGTGAAGCGGTAGGTGCCCGCCACCATGGGCGTGCCGCTCAATTGACCGCTGCCATAACCCAGCGTCAAGCCGGGCGGCAACGCACCGCTAGACAACGAGAAATGGAATTCTTCCACTTGCGGCGGCACTCCTGTGCCGAGTTGTTGGTTGTATGCCGCGCCGAGAAGGCCGTTGGGCAGTGTGGCCGGCTGGAGCGTGAACGTCGGGCAGGCAGGAGCGGCAAAGACGTAAGCCGAGCCTTGATCGTTGTTCATGCCAACTGAGTCGTCGTTCGCACCGATCACGACTGTGTCGCCACTCACCGCGACCGACCAGCCAAGGTAGTCATCCCTGCCGCGGTTCTGCGGATTGAGCTTTTGTTGCTGCACCCAGTAGCCAAGCCGGGTGAAGGTATAAGCCCGGCCTTGATTGGGACTATCAACGGGAGCCCATCCGCCAGCAGCCAGCGTATCGTCGCTGAGAGCAACTGACCAGCCGAAGGAATCATCTGCTCGGCCATCATCAGGCGTGAGCCGCTGGGTCTGCGTCCAGTTGGCCCCGCTGCGCTTGAAGACGAAAACCGCGCCCGGACGGCTCGAAAAAGCCGGGAACTCCGAAACAGCCGGCGCGCCCACCGCCAGCGTATCGCCGTGCAGCGCGACAGCGCGACCAAAAAAATCCCCCGCCAGACCGGTCGCGGCGATTAGTTTCTGCTGGAACGCCCACGTCGTGCCGCTGCGCGTGAACACATACACAGAGCCTTGATCGGCATTCGCGCCGATGTCGTCCGCGCGCGCACCTGCCGCCACGGTGTTGCCGCTGAGCGCGACTGCGTGGCCGAAGCGGTCAGAATCTTCGCGGTCATTGGCGCTGAGTTTCTGCTGGAACATCCATGTTGCGCCGCTGCCCGTAAAGACATAGGTCGAGCCACGACCGCTGTCGTCGCCCGGCGCGCCTACCGCTACCGTGTTGCCATTGAGCGCGACCGACCAGCCAAAGTGGTCGGCTGGCGCGCCATCGCTGGCGGTCAGTTTCTGGCGCGCCGCCCATAGCGTCCCATTACGCGTGAAGACATAGGCCGACCCTTGACTGGCAGTTGTGCCGAAATCGTCCCCATACGCGCCCGCCACCAGCGTGTCGCCGTCGAGCGCGACCGACCAGCCAAAGTGATCTCCGACCTCACCGTCATTGGTGGTGAGTTTCTGTTGAAACGCCCAACTTGTGTTGGGGCCAGTGCTGTGACGCGTGAACACATACACCGAGCCCCAATCCAGATTCGTGCCGCTGTCGCCTTCCGGGGCACCGACCGCCAGCGTGTCGCCGCTCAGGGCCACTGACGAACCCAGGTGATCGTTCTCAGCGCCATCATTGGCGACTATCTTTTGCTGTCCGATGTGCTGTCCGTCGTGCAGCGTGAAGGCATAGGCCGCCCCTTGCGCTGTGGCAGTGATGCGGGCCTTATACGCGCCAACGAACACCGTGTTGCCATCCACCGCCACCGCATAACCGAAGCGGTCATCCGCCGCGCCGACTTCCGGGCCAAGCTCCCGAATCAGTACCGACTCGCTGCCCACCAAATACACATAAGCCGAGCGCGCATCCACACCCAGCGCCGGCAGTCCAAGCGAAGCGCCGACCACAGCCATATCTCCGTCGAGCGCCAGCGATACGCCGAATTGTGCGCCCTGCGCCGGATTGGGCGGGCGTGTTGTATCAGTTTGTGTCCAACCCGTCGCGCCGCGCCGGAAGATGAACATGGCACCGCTGTCATCGCTGCCATACCGGTAAGCGCCGACGAGCGCGGTGTTACCGCTGAGCGCCACTGCGTTGCCGAATTTATCTTCCGCCTGCGCCGTGCTGTGCGTGAGTCTCGGCAATTGCGTCCACAGCGTGCCGCTACGCGTGAAAAGGTAAGCCGCGCCTTGATTGCTGAACGTGATCGTGTTGCCGGGCGCGCCGATGAGCGCCGCGTCGCCATCGAGCGCCACGCTGAAACCGAACTGATCGTTGTCGTCGCGGTCGTCGGCCACCAGCCGCTGCTGCTGCGTCCATGTTGTGCCGCCGCGCGTGAAGACGTAAGCCGCACCGGTGTTGTCAGTCTGCGGTGGCGGGGCGAGTTGGGCGTGCGCGCCGACCAGCGCTGTGTTTCCATCCAGCGCCACCGCGCTGCCGAATTGCGCGCCCGTCACACCGTCGTTTGCGCCAAGCTTTTGCTGAAACGTCCACGTCGTGCCGCTGCGCGTGAAGACATACGCTGCGCCTTTGCCCGCGTTACCGCCGGGCGCGCCGATCAGCGCCGTGTCGCCGCTGAGTGCCACCGCCGAACCGAAGAAATCGTTGGACACGCCGTCCGCCGCAAACAGCTTCGCCTGCTGCGTCCACGTTGAACCATTGCGTACAAAGACATACGCCGCGCCCTGATCGGTGAACGCGCCTTCTTCGTAAAGCGCGCCGACCAGCGCCGTGTTGCCGTCCAGCGCCACCGCATAGCCAAAATGATCGCCCGCCGCCGCATCATGGGCGACCAACCGTTGTTGCAGGGTGAAGAGCGGATCAATCGTCAGCGGGTACACGGCGTTGTGATCTTCCACTTCGATCACGACTTGCGCATTGGCGACAGTGAGCCTGGCCGGAATGTTTTGCCCGTTCGCATCAAGCACCAGCAGCTTGCCGTAATCAACGACTTGTCCGTCGCCGTTTCGCAACGAGACTTTCTGACCGTCTTCGCTGGCCTTCGCCTGCCAGCCTTTGCTGACTTGCATTGCCAGCCGCAAAGCCGATTGCGACCCTCGCTGAATGCGGATTGCGGATTGCGGACGGGCATTAAGCGTGAATCCGTGTTCCAACCCGTTCGCGCCGTTGACGAACCATTCGCGCACGCTGTCGCGTTCGATGGTGATCGTCTGTTTGTCGCCGCTGACCTTGCCCGGAGCGACGGTTTTCAGGTCGTCGCCGTAACCGAGTTTGTGCAGGCTAAGGCTGACAACAGGTGAATCTTTGCCCGCTTCTTTGGTGGCAATGCTGACGCTTGAATCAGTGACATAAGCGTCATAACCCACCGCAGGATTCGGCGCATGCCAGGCCGGACGGCCAAGCGGCGTTTGTTTTGTGTGGCTGACGCCAAGCCGTGCCTGGTTGATCGCTGATTGCAAGGATTCGTACTGGCCACCTTGTTTCAATTGCGCAATTGCCGCTGGGCCCTGCAACGTCGCTGGCCCGGCCTCCTGGTTTATTGTTGGCTTCTGTATGAAAAGTGCGAAGCTGGTGAAAACCAGCGCGATGATGGCCGCACACATTGCGGCCCGCAGAATTGGTTGTGTGTTCAAAATCTTCTCCTTCTCTGATGCCCGCGTTTGCGTGCGAGCCGGGTTAAAGCGCTTTTGTTCGGCGTTGCTTTTCTGGTTATCGCCGGGACGAAGAGATGCTGGTGCCTCCCACCTCTTGCGAGTTCCACCAGGTAAAAAATCTTTTTGTTTTTTTGCGTTCCCCCGGTTCGTCGCCCGGCTGAGTTTGCGCAAAAATCAACTGGGCAACTGTGGCGGTTGGCGTTGAAAGAGACAGGTTTTTCATGGAGGCGGTGGCCGCATATTGCTGGCGCTCCGGGATTCCCAGTTCGCGACGGATGCGGTTGACGTAGGTTTCGCAATCTCCGGCTGCGTGAACTTGCTCCGATGGGTCGTGCAGGTTCAGCACAGCGTGGCAAAGCTCATGTAAGATGACGAATCCGGGATCGAATGCCTCTATCGCTCTACGGTGGCCGCGCAGCTTTTTGAAATCCATGAAATCAATTTCTATCAGTTCGGATTCGATCCCCAGACCTGATTTCAAGGATGTGTATTTAGGGCCCTGGCTCGCACGCCCAAACATCACGTTCAGTGACCGGTTGTGGCTTTGCAGAACGATGGATTTCGTTCCGTCAATTGCCGTCACCAGTAATTCGCGCGCTGTTTGCGAGCCGCCAATAATCTGTGAACGATCATCAATTGCCAGAAATTCAGCTTCATCAAATCGCAACGACACAAACCCGGTCTTCTGGCGCAATTGCGTCAGCACCAGTTCCAGTTCGCTTGCGCTAAGCGGATGCTCTGCAAAACTGTTGCGCACTCCGGGCCTGTAAATTTGCTGATCCCGGTTTGTGCGGCTTGCGGTCATCGGCCCAATTCCCTGCGCCCGCACCGATTGTTTAGAAAGCCAGCTTCCGCTGGTAAGACAGACGATGGCCAGGGCCGCATGCATTGCGGCCCGAACGATTTGTTGTAAATTCACGACCTTCTCCTTCTTCTGCTGAATCCGCTGCTATGGCGGAAAGTGTGGCTTAGGCCGGTACAGTTCCGGCAATTCGCTTACTGAATAAAATTGGCTCCAGTGCTGCTTTGCGGCTTGCTGGCAATCAAACTGCTGTTCTGGCTGGCGGTCAGCGCCGTTGATGAAGGAAATTTCCCGGTTTTCGGCGCAGTCTTGTTTCGATCAAGCGCAGGCTGCCGCGTCTCTTCAAGGCAGAGCCTGGCAATACTGACCAAAGAGATAACGAAGGCATTGATGGCCAAGAAAACAGTGATCAACGCGATGACTTCCATCATCGTCAGTAAGCCGGGATATATGCCGTCATTCATCGCTTTCAATGTTTCAAATTCCATCTTTACACCTCCGATGTTT
>CAYLJQ010000156.1:0-11707 GCA_964383955.1 uncultured Heliomicrobium sp.
ATTGGCCAATCCATAACCCGCCGCTTTGACGAGTTTTCCGTCGCGCACCACTGCCAGCGACAGGCCGGGAATGCTGCGCTTCTTGATAAAAGCTTCGACATATTGATCAACCTCGTCCGGCTTTTGTGCGAGCTGGGCCAATGCACATGGACACAAGATAATCAGGAGGAAAACAACACGAAGTAAATGATTCATTTGATTCCACTCTTCTCCAAGCCAAGGCAGGAAGGAATGACTCGAAAGTAAAACTACTAAAAACTGTTTTCACCGCAGAGGCGCAAAGTGCCGCAGAGATTACGCAGAGCTTTCGTCAACGCCTCTGCGGTGAAATGAAAAACTTAAATTCGATCTATTCCTAAGGGTCGCGAAAAATTTGAGTGTTCGGCTTTGCCCGAAACAACTCTGCAACCCCTTTTTCGGTCACGGCGGTTCCTTTCAAATCCAGAATCCGCAGCGCCGGCCAGGCGGACAACAGCGGCGCGGCATCATCGCCCAGCCGCTTGCAGCCTTGTAGGCTCAGGCGTTCCAGTTTGGTCAGGAGTTTCAGCTTTTCCAGCCAGCGAGCCGTCACAGGCATTCCATCCAGCCGAAGTTCGCGCAAATTTTTCAGGGTGATGATTGAATCCAGGCCCTGCTCCGTCAGGCTGATCGCCCACAAGCCGGAGTCTGTGCGCTGCGAACCGCCGAGGCTTAAATGCGTCAGGCTGGGCAGTTGCCGCAGAGCTTGCAGCCCCATGTCGGTCAGCTTGTTTCCACCGACAACCAACTCTTTCAGGTTTACGAGCGGCGTCAGACGATCCAGGCCGACATCGGTGATTTGCGCAAAGCCTACGTCAATGGATTCGAGCGTCGTGACGTTGGCCAGGTGTTCCAGCGTCGTGTCTGTGACTTTGGTGCCGCGCAGGTTGATGCGCTTCAGTTTCTTCCAGCCTTTGACCGCCGCCATGCCCTCGTCGGTGATTTGCTCGGCGTAATACAGATTCAGTTCGATGATGCCGGGCGCGGATTTCAGTTGTTGCAAGCCCAGGTCAGTGATGCGCGTTTGCGATAGATCGAGATGCGTCAGGTACGGCAGCGCGGCAAGCTGCGACAGGTCGGAATCCGTCACCCAACTGGCGCGCAGGTCTACGGCAGTGATGCGCCCGGCGCGGTCGCGGGTGATGGTGCCGCCCGCTTCGGTGATCCAGTCAGGATTGGCCGGAGTCAGCCAAACAACCAGCAAAATCAAAAGTAAGAGTCTCATATCAAGTCCAGGAAGAAATAACACAGATATGAAAGCGCAAGCATTCCGTTTGTCAGTGCTAGTGATCTTCTGTCAATTGTAGTCTCGCTACGCTCGCGTCAGCAGGCGGGACGCCTGCGCTCCCAGTCTAACTCTTCCTTCGAGTTGGCAACGACGAATCGCGGTCAAAGGTGATTTGGCAACCGGGCAAAGCGGATTTCAACTGCGTATAGCCTTTTTCTGTCACCATCGTGTGATACAGGTTCAACCGTTTCAGATTCGTCATCGTTTGCAGCGCGGCAATGCCTGCATCGCTGACGTCCGTGTTGTCCAGCCGCAGTTCGCGCAAATTCGACAGCGTCTTCAACAATTCCAACGCCGCGTCATCCACCGAGGTGTAATCCAGATTGAGCACAGTTAAATTCTTGAACGAAGCGATGACCGCAATGCTCGCTTTGCCCGCGCGGGTGCGAAAGAGTTCCAGCCGTTCCAGGTTGGCAAGCGGTCGCAAATGTTCCAGCCCTTTGTCAGTGAAGCGCGTGTGGTTGAGCGACAGTTCCCGCAAGCTGGTGATGCTTGCGATGTTGCGCAAGCCTTCGTCACCCGTGTCCGTGCTGGCCAGGTCGAGCACGCGCAACCGAGAGAGTTTCGCAAGCACCTTCAGCCCGCTGTTGGTCAGATCGGTGGAACTCAGCAACAGCTGTTCCAGGGTGGGAATTTCGGCGATTAACGACAACGCATCATTACCGACGGACGCTCCTGTCAGGTCCAGGGTGACAAGCGAAGTCAGTCCTTTCAGGTGAGCCAATCCCGCGCCGCGCACCAGCGTGCCCGCCAACCGCAGTTCCTGAAGCTGCGTCAGCGCGGCCAAATGCGCCAAGCCATTGTCAGAAACGGTTGTGTGGTTCAGGTTCAAAACCTTCAAACCGGTCAGCCCTTTCAGCGCGGCAATTCCAAGATCGCCGATTTCCGTAGCTTCCAAATCCAGGCGCTCCAGCCTGGTCAAACTTGCCAGGTGCAAAAGCGCGGCGTCGCCAATCCCGGTTGAAGCCAAGGAAAGCGTTTGCAATTGACCGCCGGACAGTTCCGCCTTGCCGCCGAGCGCACTTACCCAGGCGGCAATGGCTGCGTCGTTATTGCCCGCCGGGCGATCTGTTGCCGCATTTTTTGCGCGCGCCGTGCGCGCATTGACGAAATTCACCTGGCAGTTGGGCAGGGCGGCGCGCAGCGTTTCGACGCCGGTGCCGGTCACCTGGCTGTAGCGCAAATCCAGGCTCGCCAGTTCCTTCAACGCGCCAAGCTTCCCCAGGCCCGCGTTTGTCAGGCGGCTGCGGTACAGATTCAACTCTCGCAACTGCCTCAGTCCAGCCAGCACTTCCGCCGAAGCATCGGTGATCTGTGCGCCAAGTAAGTTCAATTTGCGCAAGCCGGTCAGATTGCGCAGATGAAGTAAGCCTGCGTCCGTGGGTTTGATGCCGCTTAGGTCAAGTTCCTGAAGTTGCGTCAGACTGCTCAAGTGTTTCAAGCCTTCGTCCGTTACCAGCGTGTCGCGAAGGTTCAGCCGCCGAAGCTGTTTCAAATTCGCCAAGCCTTTCATTCCTTCGTCGGTAAACGGCGTCAGGCTCAGGTCCAGCGATTCCAGTTTGGTCAGCGGCGCCAAACTCAGTTTCGCAATCCGGCATTGTGAACAACGAAGCTCTTTCAGTTCGGTCAATCCAGTCAGCAATGCTAGTCCTTTGTCCTGCACATTGACGTTGGTCAGGAAATGCAGACTGAAATGGAGCTTTTCCAGATTCTTCAATCCGGCCAGAAACTTCAGTTGATCGTTGGCATCCAGGCGGCTGCCCGCGCCCGGATTCCAGATTGGACCGGGCAGATAAAGTTCTTTCAGATGCGCCAGGCTGGCGAGCTTTTCCAGGTCCTGCGGAATCATCAGCGTTCCGGTCAGATCAATGCCGGTGATGCGCAATTCGCCGGTGGGCAATTGTGTGATGTCGCCGATAGGACGGCGGTCGCCAAGCAGAATGACGCGGCCTCCCTGACGAATCACCCATTCGGCGATGTCGCGTTCCGGCGTGGTTGCCGTCACATGCATTGAAATGCCAGACAGCAACAGCAACAACGCGGTGAACAGAAACTTTCTCATGGCGGCTTTCCTTGCTTGCTTGGTTTACACCTTGTCCGGAAGCGTGTATGGCTTGCGGTATTGCCGCGTCAACATTCGATTGGCTTCGGCATCGCCGGTGATGGTTTCCGTTTTGGGATCGAAAACCAGCTTGCGGCCCAGGCGTTGGGAAATCGTCGCCAGTTGCGCCAGCGTGGTGGAAAGATGGCCTTCTTCGATGTCGGCGTGCAGGTCTTCGACTTTGCGTGAACGAACAGAGGCGATGAAGTTGGCGAAATGGCTGGCCTGACTTTCCGCTGCCGGGTCGATGCTGGGGCCGGGCGTGTACGTCATTTGCGGAAAGCTGACGTCCATCACTGCTTCATCAACGCCTGCGGGATGCGGACGCTTGCGCCGCGTCATCGTGCCGCGAAAGGCCTTCCAACCGTCGTTTGACGCCAGATAGCCATCCGAACCGTAAAACATCATTCCGCCGTTGCGCGGCGGCGCAAACAGGTTTGTCACTTCAAAATTCAGCAAACTGCCGTCGGCGTATTCAAACGTGCCGATTTGCAGGTTCGGCGTTTCCTGGTCTGAATCGTGAAAAAACTTGCCGCCCGTGCAATGCACCTTCACTGGATGTTCGCGTTTGCCCAATCCCCAGCGGCACACATCCAGCGTGTGAATGCCGATGTTGCCGAGTTCGCTGGGGCCTGTGTCCCAGAAATAGTGCCAGCCGTAATGAAAGCGGTTGATCGTGAACGGGCGCATCGGCGTCGGCCCCAAATACAAATCCCAATGCACGCCGGGCGGAACGGCGGTTTCCTTTTGGCGGCCAATGCTCATGCGAGGCCGCGAAAAATCCGTGCTGGCGCGATAGACCTTGCCCAGTTTGCCTTCGTGCAACAGGCGAATCGCGGCGCGGTTGGACGCGTCGCTGCGATATTGGGTTCCGGCTTGGACAATGCGATTGTATTTGCGCGCCGCTTGAACCATACGGCGGCCTTCACTGACAGAAAAGGAAATCGGCTTTTCGACGTAAACGTCCTTGCCCGCCTGACACGCCCAGATGGTTTGCAGCGCATGCCAGTAATCGGGCGTGGCAATCGAAATGGCGTCAATGTCTTTGCGGTCGAGCAAGCGGCGCAAATCAACTTCGGTGATCGGGCGATGCCCGGTCAGCTTTTCGACCTCGGCAACGGCGTGCGGGAAAAGCCGCTCATCCACATCGCACAATGCAGCGATGCGCACGTTCGGCAATTTGGCGTATTCCTGAATTTGCTCCATGCCGCGCCAGTGAAATCCGACGACGGCAACATTGATCCGATCGTTTGGACTGTTTTGCGCGAGGGTTGAGCGAACGGCAGCAGCGGCAACCGCCGTGCTGCCAGCTTGCGCCAGAAAATTACGTCGAGTCGTTTGTGACATTATTTCTCCTTACAGCGGTTTGCAGACTGCAACCCCAAAAAGCCCAAAAGGCACACAACTGACTTCGACGAGCTTTGTGGTTTTTGAGCCTTTTGTGGTGAGACCGCTCTTCTTTCAAATGAAAATCGCTACCTAGTGCGGGAAGCTCTTCAAGTGCGAACAAGCTCAAGCCAGAATCGCTTTCAGAATTTTTCCTTCGTCTGTTGGCCCGATCAACCGATTGTTCAGCCCCTGATAAGCGTAACTGAAGCGGTACGGGTCAAGGCCAAGCAAGTGTTGAATCGTGGCTTGTAAATCGCGAATGCTGACCGGATTTTCTGTCGGGAAATAACCAAATTCATCCGTCGCGCCATACGCCAATCCGGCTTTGATGCCTCCGCCCGCCATCCACATCGTGTACGCGTTCGTGTGATGGTCGCGTCCGACGAAACCTTTTCGCAATTCGGTGCGAACGTTGTTTTGCATCATCGGCGTGCGCCCAAATTCCCCGCCCCACACAACCAAGGTTTCGTCGAGCAAGCCGCGCTGTTCCAGATCAACGAGCAAGCCCGCGACTGCGCGATCAATTTGCTGGCATTTGATCGGCAAAGTTTCGTCAATGCTTTCGCCGGGCGAAGAACCGTGATGATCCCAACCCCAATCGTACAACTGCACAAATCGCACGCCGTTTTCGACAAGGCGGCGCGCCAGCAAACAGTTGTTCGCAAACGTAGGGTCATCGCCTTTGTACAACACGCGCGGATCGTCTGCGCTTTCAGCGGGCGAGACATAGCCGGGCTTGGCTCCGTACAAATCCAAGATGTGTTTCGGTTCTTTGCTGATGTCCATCACTTCGGGCACGGACATTTGCATGCGATAGGCAAGTTCATATTGGGCGATGCGCGTCAGCGTTTCGGGATCGCCGCTACGCTCGTACTCAGCCTGATTCATCTTGGCCAGCGCATCCAGCGTGCTGCGGCGCAAATTGCGATCCAGCCCGGCAGGATTGCTTAGATACAACACCGGGTCGCCTGTCGTGCGGCACTGCACGCCCTGGTACACGCTGGGCAAAAAGCCTGAGCCCCACAGCGATTTTCCGCCGTCCGGGGTTTTGCCGCCCGAAAGCAACACGACAAATCCAGGCAGGTTTTCATTCACGCTGCCCAGTCCATACGTGACCCACGATCCCATCGAAGGATTGCCAAGTCGCGCGTTGCCCGTTTGCACAAACAGTTGCGCAGGCGCGTGATTGAATTGATCCGTGTGAACCGTGCGAATGACGCAGGTTTTATCCACGACTTTGGCGAAGTGCGGCAACAATTCGCTGATCCATTGGCCGCTTTGGCCATACTGCTTGAATTTGAACTGTCCGGCCAGAATCTTCGGCACGCCTTTGATAAAGGCGAATCGTTTGCCTTCCAGAAACGACGGCGGACAATCTTTCAAATGCAATTTTTCCAGTTCCGGCTTGTGCTCAAACAACTCAAGCTGCGACGGCGAACCAGCCATGTGCAGGTAAATCACGCGCTTGGCTTTTGGCGGCAGCATCGGCGGTTTGGGCGCGAGCGGGTTATTAGATTGCCAATTCGCTGCGGATTCGCGTCCAAGTAACGATTGCAACGCAAACGCGCCAATCCCCAGTCCGCTGCGTTTGAAAAACTGCCTGCGAGTAATTGAGAGAATCGGTTGAGTCATAAAAGTACCGGTTCTTTGCTGGCAGAAAATAGGGGCAAAAAAATCAGAGCCAAAAGCCATTTCATCGCAACCAAAACGAAACAGTGATTTGCTTTTATCAGACATTGTTTTGTTTTTTTGCCTCCATTTTCTGCCAGCTTTATGCTTTCAACGTTCGAAATGTGATTTCGCGGCGATTGATATTCGCCCATAGCAATGCGTCAATTCCTGTATGAATCATCAATCGTTTGGCATGATCGGCAAAGCGTTCCTGACTGGCGGGATCATCAAGAGCGGTAAATTTAAATGCAACACGATCGGCTGCCATACGCAGAAGATGAGGCCCCAATGCGGCACCATTCAACTGAACCGCGACAGGTTTCAAGACCTGTTCTTCGCCTCCTAAAAAATGCGTCACCGCTTGTTCATACAACGCCAATTCAAGACAGCTTCCCCAATCGGCAAGTAGCTCAACGAGAATATTTTTGAACAGTCGCGCACCAGAAACCTCATCATTCCAACCTGAAGACGAAATGCGATACCCAAATCGCTCCTGATAATTAAATGGGCAATTCACATATTCCTTCACTACCTGTTCCGGGCGGACATTGATTAACATCCCGCACTCCAACCGAGTCAACATTTGGTAATGAATCAGTTGCGCCTTGTGGCGACTGGTCACAGAATCCGTGGCCTTAAATTCAATGATCGCGCCGTCCGCCAACAAGACATCCAGAAAATAGGTTTTCTCGAATGTTCGATATTCCACTTTAACTGGCACTTCCAACAGCACATCCTTTCGTCGAAGCGCCAAAGCCTTTTTGTAATGCTTCTCTTCAAAAAACCTGCCTAACTCTTTTCGAATGACTAGCACATCTCTGAACAATTCATACGAAAGAGGCGCAAACTCACTGCGAGTAAGCGGCTTCAATGGCTGTTGGCAAATAATCGGCATCGTTATCGAAAAAATTGCTGGCAGAAAATGGGGGCAAAAAAACAACACAATGCTTGGTAAAAAGTAAATCGCTGTCATTGTTTTGAGTGTGATTATATGGACTTTTTGCTCTGATTTTTTTTTGCCCCCATTTTCTGCCAGCGTTTTTAGTTTCTGCTCAAGAATTCATCCAGATTCAAGATCGCATTTGCCGTGACAATCCACATGGCAAACTCAATGTTGCTGATTCCGGCAGGCACGGTAGCTCTGGCGGATTTCAGCAAGGCATCCGCTTTTTCCGGCGCAGCTTCGAATTCTTTTCGCGCAGCTTGTTGCAGGTACAGTAAGGGCAGCGTTTCGCCGGTCCGCAGCGGGCGAATTAGCGCCAGCCGTATCCCTCGCGCCAGCCGTGCGTTTGGAAGTCCCGCTTCCGTTACCATTCTACGAGCCAGTCCAGCGGCGGCTTCCAGATAAACAGGATCGTTCAGCGTCACCAACGCCTGCAACGGTGTATTCGTTCGGATGCGGCGAATTTGACAGACTTCGCCGCTGCCACCATCGAACGTCGTCATTGCCGGATATGGCGTGGTGCGTTTCAGGTACGTGTACAGGCCGCGCCGGAAACGATCTTCGCCTTCGGCGTCAATCCAGGTTTTTCCGCTGTACGTCGAACGCCACAGCCCTGCGGGTTGCGGAGGCATGACAGGCGGGCCGCCCATTTTGGAGGAAAGCAATCCGGCGACAGCCAGCGCCTGATCACGCACGGTTTCAGCGTTCAAGCGAAACCGTGCGCCGCGCGATTGCATCAAGTTGCGTGGATCGGACTCGCGCAAGGTTGCAGTTGCGTCCGAAGCCTGGCGATACGTCTCACTCAGCACGATGGTTTTGAGGAGTTTTTTCAGCGACCAGCCGTTGTCGCGGTACTCCGCCGCCAGCCAATCCAGCAATTCAGGATTGGTCGGCGCAGAACCTTGCGCGCCAAAATCTTCTTCGGTTTCGACAATGCCGATGCCGAACATCCGCGCCCAGATACGATTCGCCCAGACGCGAGGCGTCAACGGATTTTCCCGGCTGACCAGCCATTTCGCCACGCCCAGCCGATTCAGTGGCACGCCTTCAGGCAGCTTGCCAAACGCAGCAGGCACTCCTGGCGAAACGGCTTCGCCTTGTTCCAGAAAGTTTCCGCGAATGTGAATTTTGGTTTGCCGTTGTTTGTCGGCAGCGAGTTCGCGCATCAACGGCAACCGCACGATGTTGTCGTTGAAATCCTTCTGCGCTTTATAGGCATTGGCCAAATCGTCGCGCAGCTTGCGAATTTCGGCGGAGGCAATGAGCGGTCGCAATGTCGCAGCATCGGTGCCGCTAGTCGAAAGCCGAAATCGCCGCAACGTGTGTGAATCGCCAGCTTGTTGCGACAGCGTCACGCGCAGTTTTGTTTCGTTGGTCAACTGCAAAGGATCGGCAAAGGCAAAAATGGCTTCATGAGGTTCGTGCGACCGCGAACCGACTGACCAGCCCGTTTTCTCGTCGCCATCAATCGCAGCAGCAACTGTGCCTTTCGCTTCCGCAAAATCGGCGCGGGCTTCAGTGAGTTTTAACACCCGCACTCCCAAAGTATTCAGCACTCCGGCGCCCAATTCTGACAACACAAAATTTGCCGTCGAGCCGTTGCGTCCGACCGCAAGTTCGCCACTGGCTTGTTTTTCAGGCAGCACTTCCAGCCGCAACGCCGTGTACGTTCCTGCCGGGAGCGTCAGCGTCACGGCGAAAATGTCTTCCGGCGGATTTTTGCCGCTTACGGCAACAATTCCATCTTTTGCTGCCGAAATTGTTGCGCCATCTTTTGAAGTAACTTCAGTCACTGCGGGCACACGCCATATCTTTTCTTCTGCTTCGTTCGCTTTGTCTGCGGCCTCTTCCAGCGCAGTCAACTGAGCGCTGATTGTCTGAATGTTTGTTTTCAGTTGCTGGCCTTGTTCCTGTTCTTTCGGTGTCAACAACTCCAGCGTCGGCGCGTCGTTATAAAGATCGGCGTCTTCGGTTTGATTGAACAGCGCGTAAAAGCCGTAATACTCCGCGTGCGAAATCGGATCGTATTTGTGCGTGTGACATTTTGCGCAACCCATCGTCAATCCCATCCACACCTGCATCGTCGTGTCTATGCGATCTTTGACGGCGGCGACGCGAAACTCTTCGTTGTCGGTTCCGCCTTCGTCATTGGTCATGGTGTTGCGATGAAACGCCGTGGCAATCAACTGCTGTTGACTGGGATTGGGCAGCAAATCTCCGGCAAGTTGTTCGGTCGTGAATTGATCCAGCGGCATGTCGGCATTCAGCGCATTCACCACCCAATCCCGAAACGGCCAGATGGTGCGCCCCAAATCTTTCTCGTAGCCTTTGGTGTCGGCGTAACGCGCCAAATCCAGCCACATCCGCGCCCAGTGTTCGCCAAACTGCGGCTTGGCCAGCAGTTCATTCACCATTCGTTCATAAGCCGCTGGCGAAGGGTTCGCCGCAAACTTATTGGCAATTTCCGGCGTTGGCGGCAAGCCAATCAAATCCAACCACAAGCGCCGCACCAAGGTGTGCGGCGGAGCCGGAGCGCGCAGCGCCAGTCCTTTTTTCGCCAAAGCCGCGCTGACCAAAACATCAATCGGTTGTTGATTGCCAGCAATCACAGGTTTGGTGATGGGTTCGAATGACCAATGGCGTCCCCACTTCGCGCCTTCGGCAATCCAGCGGCGAATCGTTTCAACCTGCGCAGCGCTGACTTGTTTGTGAGCGCTCGGTGGCGGCATAACCACATCAGGATCCGTGCTGGTCAGCCGAGTCAGAATCAAACTCTTTTCTGGCTCGCCCGGTGCAATGGGCGAACCGCTGCGGCGTTTGGCTTTGGCATCGGATTCCACGTCCAGCCGCAATCCGGCTTTGCGATTCTTTTCGTCCGGGCCGTGACACGAAAAACAATTGGCCGCCAAAATCGGCAACACATCACGGCCAAACTGAATGGCTTCTGCCGCTGCCGACTTTTTGGGCAAGAGTGAATAAGTCACCAACAAAATTGCCCCTGTTACAAAAAGCAGCTTGCTGAAACGATTGCGAGAGTCTGTATTCAAGGTTGTCATAGCAACTGGGCTAATGAAGGGCTTGCAATGTTGAGTGAACCGAGAATCTGAACCATTTCCTGATTTCCCAGATCAAGTCGTAGTCTCAACAATTGCCCGTCTTTATCTTTATCGCTAATCAAGGGAAACATCCCATCCCCCCAGGAAGTCATAAATACGCACATCTTAGCTCCGCCAATCTCAACCACCCCTGATTCAGTATCAGTTGCGCGAACTTGCTTCATTGCTTGGTAATGATGCGAATGTGGTCTGAAATCGGTGGCCATCTTTAGCACCTGATTCTTTATCAGTTCTTCTACTTTCAAACCGTGTTCGACAATTTCTTCTATCGGTAAATCTATCCAGCCATATCCTTCAACTTGCTGACGAGCCTGAACAATTTCTGCTATTTCCGCCTCAGCTTGCCCCCAAAAAACAAAGTCGGCTTTTCCATCAAGAGACGCTTCATGCTCCCATTGCCCCAATGCATTCACATCCGCGAACATCAATCGAGCATAATCCACGCCGACATGTCCGACTTCTTTGCTCTCAGCTGTTGGTAACCCTGATAACGCTTCCAGCCAAACCCATCGCCAACGGTCCCAATGCTCAGAGGTGTTCATCCTGACACCGTAAACTTTCATGGTTCGATCACGTGGCAATCCACTCACAGCCACGGCAGGAATACCGTGATACTGCAATTCTCCCTGACCTTTTCCCCATTCAAGCGCCAAATCAACACGCCGACGATGAGGTATGCGTTCTGCCATTGCCTGTAACGAAGCTTCCAATCGCTGATTGCTGATGCTTTCAGCCAATAGACGCCTCATTTCGCTGACGCCATTTATCGGAATATCGTAAAGGAACCGTGGATGCCATTGGCGATTAAGGGACAGACCAGCAGTAATTGCGTCTGCCCCTTCGATCTCCAGGTCAATTGAGCTATTGATCGTTTCTTCTAGATGCTGGTTTGAAAGCGACCCTTCTTCAACAATTGGTTCCCGGTCATGGCTCCAAAGTGAAAGCAGGCCGGTGTCAATCACAAGCACAATGCCAGAAGGTGTTGTGATCTCACCTAAACACTCAATCGGAGTTTCAGGATCAAATGTCGGGTCGAAGTCGAGAAAAGGGCGATTGTTATGTTGCATTGCGTTTCTTTAGATCAACTTCCAACCTTTGCGATATTTGCGATGAATCATCGGTTCGCTTTCCGGCGCATTCTTGGCGCGAAGCTGTTTCGCATCCCATTCCAGTTTTTTGCC
>CAYLJQ010000157.1:0-11699 GCA_964383955.1 uncultured Heliomicrobium sp.
AGCGCTCCTGCGCCAGCAGAACCCAGACTTTTCAGCGTATCTCTGCGAGAGATCGGTTTTGTCATTTGCGTTGTCTCCTGGTAATCAGTCGTCGGATGCGGCAGTGCCAAGCGTGAAGCTTCAGGCTATGCGTGGCTGTATCTATAGTCTTGTATTCGGTTAGGGACGATTGGACAGGCTTAGCAGCAGAAAATGAACCGGCAAAAAGAGGAGTCGAATCCCCTTTCAATCCTGCGGGCGCTCTTGCTTGATGAATACTTTCATTTCGTGTCCGGCTTTGCTGATGTGCTGTTCCAGCAACTGGCTGGCGGCTTCGGCGTCGCGCTGGCGGCAGAGTTCCAGAATCGCGCGGTGTTCATCTTTGGCGTTGCGGTGCGCGTCGCGCGAAAACAGAATGTGCAGTCGAATGTAACGGTCGGCGTTGTTGTTGATGGTCTGGATCAGCGACAGCGAACGCGTGCGGTTGGCCGCCTCGTACAACGTCGAATGAAACCGCCAGTGCAATTCTCCCCACACATCAAAGTCCGATTCGTCATTCAGGGCTTGCTCATACGCTTCCAGCGATTTTTCGGCGCGTTCCAAATCTTCGTCTGTCAAACGCGGCACGGCTTGCCGCAAAGTGACGCTTTCCAGCGCCGCGCGAATGTCGAACAGCTCTTCGATTTCATCCGGCGAAAGCGCCGAAACCACTGCGCCGCGATGGTCAATGATTTTGATCAAGCCTTCGGCTTCCAGTTGGCGAAAGGCTTCGCGCAAAGGAATGCGGCTGACATCAAATTCCGCAGCGATGGCGTGCTGGCGCAGTTGTTCGCCTTCACGAAGTTCACCGCGCAGAATCTTGTCGCGCAAACGGTCGGCGACGGCTGCGGTTAAAGTTTGGCGCGGAATTGCCTGACTGGGATTCAACCTTCCGTTGCCATTCTTGATGGATGTGCTCATGGATTTATTCGCCTCTGCATACATACTGGCTTTGGGACAGATGCGTTGATAACACAATGCTTTTACAGCCTGCAAGCAAATGATGAACTGGTCTGACCGGGCCGTCTTGGAAAAATGAAAGGATGGTTGAATCGGATTAGGCTGATGGTTATGGCCTAATTTCGAGCATAGTGTTTTTCAGTTGCACCAGATTCCGGATGCTGGTGACTTGGTTCGGTGCCTCAAGACGCCGCCCAGCCGCCGCTCTCTTCTTCATGCAGGATTTCGATTGGGCGAACATTGCGAATGGTCAACAGAATCAGCCCGAACGCCAGGACGTGAAACGTGCCTACGAACGAGAAAACCAGGCCGTATCCAAAGCCGCTATCAAGCAGTTTGCCGGCCACCAGATTGAAAACCACGCCTCCCATTGCGCCGCCGAAACCGACCAGGCCTGCCACTGAACCCACCAGGCGGCGCGGGAAGATGTCCGCAGGCAGGGTCATCACCAACGTTGACCACGACTGCTGGCCGAAGAAGGCAATGCTGAAAAGCACGATGGCCAATTCGACCGGCGATTTCGTGACAAAGACAATCCAGGGCATGAGGGCTGCGCTGGCACCGAGCGCGACTTTGCGCGCGAAGTTCAGTGAATAGCCGCCCCGGATCAGGCGACTGGAAAACCACCCTCCGAGCAAGCTGCCCAAACCGGAAGCGGCATAGGGAATCCAGGCAAAATAACCGACTTGTTTTGTATCGAAGCCACGCGCGTCGTAAAGATATTTTGGCAGCCAGAAAAGATAAAAATACCAGGCGGCATCACTCAGAAATTTTCCGAACACCAGCCCCCAGACCTGCGGGAATGCAAACAGCCTGAACCAGGACATCGCCGCTTTAGGCTGTGACGGTTCAGCGATGACTTCTGCGATCTTTTCGCGTTCCTGTGCTGAGAGCTTCGGATGTTGGGCAGGCGCGAAATAATCCCGCCACCACCATACCGTCCAGAGCAGTCCCGCCGCGCCGCAGACAACAAAGACCCACCGCCAATTCGCCAGTTTGATAACGGCAGCGATGGCGGGCGGAGCAAGAACCGCGCCCACGGCTGTTCCCGCGTTGATCAATCCCATTGCCGTCGAACGCTCGCGCACTGGGAACCATTCGGAAACGGCTTTGGTCGCGGCAGGAAAGCCGCCTCCTTCACCAACACCCAATAGAAACCGGCTGACCGCGAGCATGCCAAAGCCCGCTGCAAGTCCGTGGCTGGCGCAGGCCAGCGACCAAAAAACCATAATCACCAGAAAGCCGCGCCGCGTGCCCAGTATGTCAATCAGCTTTCCGCCCACGGCATACATCACGGCATACGCCAGCAGAAACGCAACTTGCAGTTGCGAAAACTGCAAGTTGCTGATCGGAATGTCGTGCTGAATGGCGCTAATTGCTACTGGCAGCGTCTGCCTGTCCAGATAGCTGATGGCGATCGCTGCGCTGATGAGCAAGGCGATTTGCCAGCGAAGTGGCCAGCGTGATGATGTGATAACGGCCTCCTTACCAGCATCGAAAATCGGTTTTCGTGCTCTATTGCTGCGCAGATGATGCTGCCGCTGTAGAACTCTGCTTCTTCGGCATCGCGTTCCAATTGGGCGGCTTCACATCCAGCAGATGCTGGACGAAAAAGTCATAGCGTTTCTTGTCGCCGTACGCTCCGCCGTTGGTGTGGCCTGCGCCGGGGATTTCCAGAAACTCGAACGACTTGTTCGCTTTGATCAGCGCGTTGACGACCTGCATCGTCGAAGCCGGGTCAACGTTGGTGTCGAGTTCGCCGAGGATCAACAGCAGCTTGCCTTGCAGTTTGTGCGCGTTGTCCACGTTGGAAGCGGCGGCGTATTCGGGGCCAATCGGCCAACCCATCCATTGCTCGTTCCACCAAATTTTGTCCATACGATTGTCGTGGCAGCCGCACGATGAGACACAGACTTTGTAAAATTCCGGGTGAAACAGCATGCCGCCCAGCGAGTTTTGCCCGCCTGCCGACGTGCCGTAAATGCCTACGCGGGTGATGTCGTAATAACGATATTTCGCGGCGACGGCTTGATGCCACAAGATTCGGTCCGGGAATCCGGCATCGCCCAGATTTTTCCAGGCTACATCATGAAAAGCTTTGGAGCGGTTCGATGTTCCCATGCCGTCAATCTGCACGACGACAAAGCCAAGTTCGGCAAGCGATTGCATCTGGTTGTATGCGCTGAAGGCTTTCGGCACGTGCGAACTGTGCGGCCCGGCGTAAATGTATTCAATCACCGGATATTTTTTCAGCGGATCGAGATTCGACGGACGCACGATGATGCCCCAAATATCCGTTTTGCCGTCGCGTCCAAGCGAAGAGAACACTTCGGGCGCGCGCCAACCGGCTTTGGTCAATTCGGTCACATCGCCGCGTTCCAGTTCAGCCAAAATCTTGCGGTCTTCGGTGCGTCGCAATTCGGCGACGGTCGGTTGATCCACACGCGAATATGTATCCACATAAAACTTCATGTCGGGCGAAAAGCTGACCGTGTGATTGGCGTCCGCTTCGGTCAATGCGGTCAGGCCTGTGCCGTCAAAATTGATGCGGAAGTAATGCACCAGATACGGATCTTTGCCTGCGTGCATGCCGCTGGCCTGAAACCAGATTTGGCGTTTTTCTTCGTCTACTTTTTCAACGCCGCGCACGATCCAATTGCCTTTGGTGATTTGATTTTTGACTGCGCCGGTCACGCCGTCAAACAGATACAAATGATTCCAGCCGTCGCGCTCTGACATCCAAACGACTTCTTTGCCGTCGCCCAGGTCGAAGCGATATTTCTTGCTGGAATAGGTGAAGAAAGTTTTTGGCTCTTCGCTGATGACCGCGCGCGGCTTGCCGCTGGCGGCGTCCACTTCGATGATGCGATACACCTGATGCCCGCGCTGGTTGTATTCAAAAGTGAATGCACGGCTGTCTTTGCGCCATTCGGGGCGCGACATTTGGTATGGGTTCGTGCAAAGCGCAGTGTCAATCACGGATTGGCGCTTGCTCTCAACGTCGAACATTACCGGTGTTGGGATGTCGAGCGCATCGCCAGGTTTGGCGTATTCAATTGAACCGTAATGCGGTTGAACCTGATCGGCGGGCGAAGATTCCACGTATTGCAGCTTGCGGACGTAACCGGGGCGGATGCGAAAGACGGCAAGCTTTTTGGAATCGGGCGACCATGACAGCGTTGACAGCGCGTAGTAATTGCCTTCGGAACCGTCAAAGCTAAGCGCCGCGCCTTCGCGTTTTCCTTTCGGTCGAACGAAGACGTTGTAATTGTTGACGTACGCTTCCCATTTGCTGTCGGGCGAAGTTTTGGGTTCGCTCGGCTGGTTATAGCGAGGGCCGGGAATGCCTGTCAGTGTGGCTGCGCTTAACGGCAGGGGCGGGCCGCCGCCTCCGCGTTGACCGAACCGATTGGCGGGCGCTTCGGATTTCTTGCAGGTGTACGCCGTCAAATCGCATCGCCAGCGCGATTGGCTGGCCATGACTTCGATGGATCGTTCGCTGTCCACAAAAGTGATTTCGTTGAAGGGAAGTTTCAGGGCCGTCGGCTTTTCGGCGCCTGCGGGCAAGACCGCCGCTAGCGCCGCCGCCAGTTTTTCATGATCGAAGGCAGGCTTTTTCGCCTGTGTTTCGGCATCCACCCAGACAAATTCATTACCGCCTTTCACAGCTTTGCGGTACCAAAAATGGTTTGTGTTGCCGATCCAATTGGCGCGTTCGGCCACATTCACCGCAAGCCCGGAGTATTTTTCGCGCAAGCCGTTGGCGCGCTCGTAATCGGCCAACGTCCCCTGCGCAAAGCTCGGCGTTGTCAGCAACAGACAAAGTGTAATGAGCGGAAAGTAAAGCAAAGTGCGTTTCATAAGTTTTCTCCTTGCGCCAAGGCAGTGAGTGGTCAGATTCAGTTGTCCGTTTTTCGTTATCGGCAGTTCGGAAAGCGGAACGCGCCGATCTTGCTGGAATAGTTCGTTTCGCCTTTTTTCATGTAATCGCCGACGTACCAGATGGTGCAATCGTCGCTGGGATCAACTGCCGTCTGCGTGTAATCTTCCCAGCGCATGACATTCTGGATGCCTTCGCCTTCAATCAGAATGGTTTCCTTCAACGTCAGCAAACCCAGCGGATCGTTTGCCAGCCTGCCCGCAAAGCGCTGCCCGGCGAAGTTCGGTGCGCCGCCAAACGAATATCCAATGCCGATATTGCCTTTTCGATCTATCGCCGGACTGGCCATCCAGCGATAAAAACCATCCGGGGCATACGTTCCTTGTTGTTGAAGCTTCACGCTGCGGTCTTTGTTGACGCGGAATTCATACCAGCGCACACCGCCCGCTTTTGCCGAAGTGTTAATGGAATGGACGGCAACGACGGATTCGCGGTTGCCGATTTTTCGGTATACCAGCCGTGCCATGATCTTGTCGCCTTGCGCGTCCAGCCGCCGGTCAGTGCCAGGCTGCGGCACGCAATTCGTCAATTGTCCGTCGCACAGGTAGCGATAAGGCGCGACGGCGATTTTTTCCGGCCCGGTGACTTTCGTGTTGGCGGCGTTTTGCCAGTCCACGTGGAATTTCCAGACGTAAATGCCGTCGTCTTCAAAGACCTTTTTCAATTGCGAACCGCCCGCGGCCATCATGATGTTCGGCGCACCCGGTGGCGGCAGCGCTTTGCCGTCAATATCCGCGTTGTTCAGGAAGTTCACGCCGTCAACGATCACGCATTGTTCGTTGGCGGGTTCGCCTTTCAGCATCTTCGCGCGTTCGGCGACGCAGGCGTGTTTTTGAATGACGTCGTCGCCTGTGCTGGTCGGGATGTAATAGCCGTCCGGCCAGATTGCCGGGCGCGGGTAGTCTGGAAACAGCGCGCGCAGATATTCATAGCGGTGATAAGAACCAAACGGATCGGAAGTCGTGCTGACCGCATAGCACATCGAATACGGGCCTTGCGGTTGCGGAGGCCGTTGCCCGCCCTGGCCGCGTGGTTGTGGCGGTTGTTCCAGTTGTCGTGGCGGCACGGGCAGCGTTACCGCAGCGCCAGGTTGCCCGGCTTGGCCGATGACGCTTACTTGCGCAGGGTCGCTTGCGCGCGGAACCGCAGGTTGATCCGGGCGAACGGCTCCGCGCCGGAACGTAGGCATGACGATCAGCCAGCGATCCGCCAACTGGTCGTAACGGATGACTGTGTCGCCGTTGTTGGTCGCTTCGCAGGCGCCGCCGAAGCCTTTGAAAACCGTGTTGTTCGGGACTGGGCCGTAAAGCGGCTTGCCTTTCTTGTCGAAAATCGCCATTCGCGTGTTGACCGTTTGCATCACGTGATTCGGTCCCACCGCCAGGCTGTTGTCCGAAGGATTGCGAAGTGTGGCCGTTCCTTGCGGGCCATCAAAGCCAACACCCAACCCGTCGAAACTAGCTACCAGCGTCGCGGCGGGCTTTTTTCCCATCGAACGTTGTTCCACTTTTTCCGCTCCGGACGGCGTGGTGATTACCGGAGCAACAATGGGAGCGGGTGCTTGTTGTTCTGGCTCGGCTACGATTTTTTCTTCGCTCGAAGCTGCCAGGACGGAAAGCGGTAAAGATGTATCGTGCGCCACCGCAGCCTGAACGGTCAGTTCGCCGTTTTTGTGTTCCGGCAGTGAAGCGGCTTTGTTGGTTGCAACAGGGCGATAGGTCGCAAAAGCGGCGATCAGAACAAGCACAGCCGCGATAAAAACTGTTTTGAGCACTTGGAAGGTCAGGTTCATGAAAAAGAGTTGGTCGGGAAAAACCCGGCAGGCAAACGCTTTTTTCACTTGCCTGCCGGGTTATTTGCTTCATTGGATAACAGACTGGGTTGGTAAATTTACCAGTCAATGCTGGCGCGGAACTGCATCGTGCGCGTGCCGCTGGCTCCGGTGATCTGCCCGAAGTTCGTCGAAGTCGGGCTGGAATTGGCGATGTTGAAGAAAGGTCGATTCAGGAAGTTCAACGCCACCAGCCGCAAGGTCATTCGCACTTTTTCAGTGATGGCGACTTCCTTGTTTACGCTCATATCGAAGGTAAACAGGCCGTTGTTGCGTAGGAAAACAAATGACGAATACTGCCCCGGCGTCGAGGCGGGAGCATACAACGACGGATTGACCTGCGTCTGCCGTGTGTTGCCGGAACCGGTAATCGTCGCAATGCTGGCGATGTCGGAAATCAGCGCGACGTTCGAAAAGCTGCCCGACACAGTGCTCAACGCTTTTTGCAACTGCTCCGGCGTGAAACCGTTGCCGAACACGACGCCCGCCTGCGACAGGTTGTTGACAGTGTTGCGTCCACCGTCTAGCAGCAATGGATGGCCGGAAGCGATGGTTTCGCGTCCGCCAATCGTCCAACCGCCCACCACGCGATCCAGCACGGCGTTGTTGCCGAACTTATGACCTTTGCCAAACGGCAGGTCATACGTCCAATACGCATTAAACACGTGCCGCCGGTCGAACGGCGACGGGCCGTAATTCAAACGGTTATTGCGCAACGTGTACCAGGTGTAGCCGGAAGCCTGATCGGTTTCATTCAGGATGTTGCCCATGGCGTGGCTCCACACATAATTCGCGCCCAACAACAGACCGTGCGTGTATTGCTGTTTCACGTCAATTTGCAGCGCGTTGTAGTTGTTGTCGCCATTCGAGTCCTGATAGGTCAGTGAACTCAAGTGCGGATTGGCCTGGAAGAGGTTGATCGGAAACGCGCCAGCAGTATTGAAGCCGGCGGTCACGCAGCGTGGAATTTTATTGCCCACCAGGCGGCAATAATTCGGCGCGCTGGTCGCCAGTGTTTGCGCCAGCGTGCCTGCCGTGCCCTGATTCAGATTTTGAATAAAAGTTGCATTGCCAAAGCCTTGCGCGGCGGCAACCGCGGGTTGATTGCCCAACGCTCCGAAAGCCGCCTGGAAGATCGGCAACGCTCCCTGGCCGGGCAGGTTGTTGTTGATAAAGGTATTGCCGCGTCCGTTGGCGACGTTGATGTCCAGATTTTTCTTCGCCTGAATGAACTCAGTCAAGAAGCCGTTCTCGAAGATGTTGACCTCTTGAATGTTCTGGCGATGCCACATGTGTGTGGATTTGTTGCCCACATAGCGAACTTCGAGGGCTGTGGTGCGCGTGAGTTGACGTTGGAAGCCCAGGCTCCAGTTTTGCACATACGGCGACACCAGGTCTGGATTGATGTAATTGCCCGCCACTGGCGCTGAGAAAACGTTTTGCTGAATCGGGAACGTCACCGTGGAAGTCGCCGGGAAAACCGGGATGCGCGGCGCGGGATTGCGCAAATCGAGCGAGCCAATCGGGAAATCCACGCCGGCGGTCGCCGTGCCGGTTTGGCGGAACCCCTGACCGCCAGACAGCGAATTCGAGATCGAGTTCAGCCCTTCGTTGTAGAAAGTAATCGAATACGCGCCGCGCAACACTGTTTTGCGTTCGCCGACAAGCTTGCCCAGCAAACCATTGGTAAACGACGGATTCCAGGCAAAGCCGAAATTCGGCGCGGGGTTCATGTAATCTTTTTTGTACGGATGAACCACCAGATCGAAAGTCGGGTTCTGGTTATTGCTCAGCACGCCCGGTTGGAACAGTCCGGTGGACGGTCCATAGAAGTTTGCGCCGCTCGGTTGCGAGAGCAGTTCGTTGCCGCTGTGGATGTCGCCGTCGAATTGCCAGCGCAAGCCGTAATTCAATGTCAGCGACGGGCGGAAGCGGAAGCTGTCCTGGAAATAAAGCCCTCAGGTTGTGAACGCATACCGCTGCATGCTCTCTGTAAAAGGTTTGTATTCCTTCGTTTTCTCATCCGCATTCGTGCTGACCGAAACGCTGGTAATGCGTCCCGTCAACAGGGCATACAGGTTCAGCGCATTGTTGATGTCAGTGTTGTTGGTCAGATTCAGGCCCGGCAGCGCGCCGCGAATGACGTTATTCATCGGATCATTCGCCAACACGCCAAAGTTGTATTGGGGCACGCCCGCCGTGTTCCAGCTATGCGAATAGAACGAGGTGTGCATAAAGGTGCCGCCCATCGTCAGTGTGTGCCGTCCCTTGACCCAATTGAGCGTGTCTGTGAACTGATAAACGGGGTTGTTGCGCACGTCCGTCGCCACGTTGGGAATCCAGGGATTGACCAGCGGCGTGTTGATGATGCGGTTGTTGTATTCGGCGAAGCGTTTCGGGTCGGCGTCAATGAAAAAGTACTCGCCACTGCCCTGCACGCCGAAGTTGGCGTTGTTGATCATGTTCGGGCGGATCGTCCAATCCACCGAATTGGTCGCCACATACGGCGTAGCGGAGGAATGAATATTCGCGCCCGCGACGCCGACGAAATCATACGGGCTGCCAGGATACGGCGCGGTGCCGCTGGTGAAATCGCTGCTGCGCAAGTTCCAGGTTCCGTGCCAGCCGATGCTGGGCGTGATCTGGAAATCCAAGCGCGCCGTGGGGAATGATTGCATTGTGTTCAGCGACTGTTCCCACAGCATGTTCTGCAGAAATCCCGGCGCAACGCCTGGAATATCCTGCAGCCGCGTTGTCGTTGCCCCACGGGAATCGTTGATGTTTTTCAGAATGCCCGCCATCGTCGGATCAATCGTGCTGGTGTGACCCGCCGCGCGCGCGACATCCAGCAGATTCACAGAGCGCGTCGTGCCGTCAGTCGCCAGATAGCTGAAATTGCCCTGCTGCGCCGAGGCACTCAGAAACGGCGTCGAAAAGGTCGAAGTGGACGGTGTCGGCTGCGCTTCGTAATAGGCAAAGAAAAACAGTTTGTTCTTTAGCCGCTTTGAGAAGGGCACGAGCGGGCCGCCCAGCGCGCCGACGGGGTTGTGATTGCGAGACTTGTTGCGCGGCAGGCCTTGCATGTTGCGGAAATAGCCATTGGCATTGAGCCATTCGTTGCTTCCTTGATAAAGCACCTTGCCGTGATATTCATCTGTGCCGCGTTTGGTCGTCATGCGGATTTGCATCGCGCCTTCGCCGCCCGCTTCCGCGCCCAGGCCTGTGGTGGAAACGCTGACTTCCTCTATGGCGTCAATGCGCGCGGGAGCGAAAGCGAAAAAGCTGGTGCCGCCGCTCTTGAACCGCTGCGAATTGTTGTTCATGCCGTCCAGCGTGATGTTGAGCGAAGCGTTGGGCAAGCCGTTGAACGTGCTGTTGCGGTCGCTGGTGCTGCGCGCACTGCCCGCGATCAGCGTCGCGAAATTCAAACTGTCGCGCCCGGCGAAGGGCAGATTTTGGACGTGTTTGTTATTGATCGTCGTGCCGACTTCGGCTGTTGTGGTGTTCAGTTGTTCGGCGCTGGCGGCAATTTGGACGGTTTCGTTTGCGGCGCCAATGTTTAAATCCACCGAAATGTTGGTGGTGCGCCCCGATTCGACGATGACAGCCGAAATTACGGACGTCTGAAAGCCGTTGGCGCTGACAGTCAGTTTATACGTGCCGAATTGCAACGTCGGGAAAATAAACCCGCCATCGGTGGAAGTCACGGTCGTTTGCTCAACGCCTGTGGCCGTGTCTGTGGCTTTCACCGTTGCACTGGCGACCACCGCGCCATTCGGGTCGCGCACGATTCCGCGAATGCCCGTCGACGTAATTTGGGCTATAGAAGAGATTGCCAGCGCTGCCAGAAAGGCAGCGAGAACAAGCGTCTGCGTAATAAATCTGGGTAACGTTTGATCCTTCATTCCATCCTCCTAAATGCACTCAGGTGTGATGCGTCAGTTATGCCTGATTGTTCGAGGTTGTTTTCAGTCGCCTGCGGAGAAGCTTTTGACGGAGAACCATCAAAAGCCTTCTTCAGGCGATGATTAAGTGCGAAGCAAGAATGAATGCCGCCAGGTAACTACGACTGATGTGACTGGGAGACATTCCAACATCCCAGGTGCTTAGCTTGAATCATTTCCGCAAAGATGAAATCACTTCCCGCACACAAGCCGGCGGGAAACCGCTGAACGATGCAGCAGTCTTGTACGGGAGTATTTTGTGAATACAGCAATTTTGATGTAGAGCGCGTTATTCACAGGTCTCCCTGTATGTCTGCGGAATTTCCAGCATTGCTGCCAGCTAACAGGAATTTGCGCTTAATTGATTACTCCGTCTTGTATGCGCATAAGATGGATTGAATGCGCTTAGGGAATGGCGATTCGCGTTTGTTTACAAAATCCATCGCCCGTGAAAAGACGCGTGAAGAGTCACATAGGAGTGTGGTTCGGATCACAAGTTATGGAAGAATCGCTTGTATTTTTGTAAGCTGGCTTGGACGTGCTTAACATGCCCAGGGAAAATTCCATTTTTTATTCGAATGAGCAGGGCGTCGCCCGAAAGGCCCGCATTTTATTGCCAATTTCACGGGGAATTTATTGACGGCTCTTACAGGCATATTGTATACAATCCGAGCCAGACAGGACTCTACTAACCTTTTCAAACACATGATTTCGGATTAACGGCCTTCAGTCGTGACGGCGATTGCTGGTCAAGTTTCCTTTCGGATTGCTAGGAAGGAATTAAAGGAGAAGCTGCCCATGTCCACGCAATTGCCGCCGGGAAGTTATTACGGTCAGACTTTGCGTAGCCGCAAGGTTTCCAGTTTCGAGCTGACAGAGCGTGTTTATTCGCCTGGCTATGAAACTCCGAAGCACACGCATAAGCAGGCCTTGTTCTGTTTTGTGATGGAAGGCGGATATACGGAAACTTATGGCAGCAAAACCCGCGAGTGCAAGTCTTCGACAC
>CAYLJQ010000158.1:0-11695 GCA_964383955.1 uncultured Heliomicrobium sp.
TTTGGGCTTCGTTTCTGGTGATTGCCGGTGTAATGCTGGCGATGCGTCGGCGGATGAAAGACCACGGCGCGGCGGCATTGCAGCAATTCGCCGAAGACTTTCTGCCGCTGATTCTGCTCTTTGCCATCAGCGTAACTGGATTAATGTTGACGGCCAGTTACACCTGGATGCGCGGGTATGGATATGACTTTCTGGCGATCTTGCATGCGTTCACGGTGATTTTCACGCTGCTGTGGCTGCCGTTCGGCAAGTTCTTTCATATCTTCCAGCGACCGGCGCAACTGGGCGTCAGCTTTTACAAAGACATTGGCGCGCTGGAAGAGCAGGCGAAATGCCGCCGTTGCGGCGACGCTTTTGCTTCGCGCATGCATGTCGAAGATTTGATCACCGTCGAAAAACAATTGGGTTTCCAGTACGAACTGGACGGTCCGGCCGAACATTATCAATGGGTCTGCCCGAAGTGCCGCCGCGCGATGCTGGCGCTGGCGCAGGGGAGATTGTGGCATTCCCAGAGTCGAGACTGATTTATGTCCACGTTACCGAATCAACTAAGCGACATTACCGATCACTTTGGGCCGCATCTGGCGTTCAGCACTGGCGTGCGGCTGGAAACAGGCGTCGAACCGGACAGAATTGTCAAAACGCATTGCTGTTTCTGCGGCCAGCAATGCGGCATTCAGCTCAAAGTCAAAGACAACACAGTCATAGGCTTTGAACCGTGGGAAGATTTTCCGTTCAACAAAGGAATGCTGTGCCCGAAGGGCGTCAAACGGTATTTGCAAGGTGCGCACCCGGACCGGCTGACGACGGCTTTGCAGCGCGATCCGGCAGTGGCGGGCGGATTTCGCTCGCTGTCGTATGAACAGGCGATTGACCGCGTGGCTTCGGAAATCAGCCGCATTCAAACGACCTATGGCAATGATGCTTTTGGCGTTTTGAGCGGCGCGAGCCTGACAATTGAAAAAGCTTATTTGATGGGCAAGTTCGCGCGCGTGGCGCTGAAAACGCCGTTTATTGATTACAACGGGCGGCTGTGCATGGTCAGCGCGGCGGCGGGCAACAAGAAAGCGTTTGGTATTGATCGCGCGGCCAATCCCTGGGACGACATTCTGGGCGCGGAAGTCGTCTGGATCAGCGGCGCAAACGTTGCCGAATGCGCGCCCATTACGACCAATTACGTCTGGCAGGCGCGCGAACGCGGCGCGAAAATCATCGTCGTTGATCCGCGCATCACGCCCATTGCCCGCACCTGCGACCTGTTTCTGCCGATCAAGCCCGGACGCGACATTGCGCTTTTCAACGGCATCCTGCATTTGATGATCGAAAACGACTGGCTTGATCACGATTTCATCAATCGGCACACGGTTGGTTTTGAAGCGCTAGCCGAACACGTCAAACAGTGGGCGCCGAAGCAAACTGCCGAAGTCACAGGCATCAGCGAACGCGCCATCCGCCAGGCAGCCGAACTGTGGGGCAAGGCGAAAACCAGTTTTCTGCTGCACGCGCGCGGCATCGAACATCATTCGCACGGAGTTCAAAACGTGCTGGGCGCAATCAACATCGTGCTGGCTTCGGGACGCATTGGACGCGAAAACTGTGGCTACGCGACGATCACGGGACAAGCCAACGGTCAGGGCGGTCGCGAACACGGCCAGAAGTGCGACCAGTTGCCCGGTGCGCGCGACATCTCAAATCCGGAGCATCGCGCGTTCATTGCCAAAATCTGGGGCATTGACGAAAAAGAAATGCCGGGCGCGGGCGTGGACGCTTACGAATTGATCCGCAAAATTGACCAAGGCGAGATTAAAGGGCTGCTGTCACTTTGTTTCAATCCACTGGTGTCACTGCCCGACAATCGCTTTGTACGCCAGGCGCTGGAAAAGCTGGAGTTTTATGTCGCGATAGATTTCTTCCTGAACGAAACTGCCCACCACGCTGACATCGTCCTGCCAGGTTCGCTCCAAGAAGAAGACGAGGGGATCATCACGCAGATCGAAGGCCGCGTCATCAAGATCAATCAGGCGATTGATCCGCCCGGCGAAGCGAAACAGGACTGGCGAATCATTCAAGACATCACCAAAGCCTTGGGACGCGAACGTGGTTTTACCTTCACCCAGCCGCGCGAGATTCTGGATGAACTCCGCAAAGCCTCAAAAGGCGGCGTTGCCGATTACTCCGGCATTAGCTACGAAAAGATCGAAATGCAAGATGGCGTTTTCTGGCCTTGTCCCAGCGACGACCATTCCGGAACGCCGCGTTTATTCGAGCCAGGTTCGTGGAATCCCGTGGCGAAAGGCGCGGGGCCGTTTTATTTTCCTGACGGTAAGGCGCGCTTCAACGTCGCGCCCTACTCGCCGCCCGCCGAAGACGTGGACCAGGAATACCCGATCATTCTGACGACGGGCCGCGTCGTCAGCCAGTTTCTTTCCGGCACGCAAACGCGGCGAATCGGGCCACTGGTCAATCAGTACCCTGAACCGCGAATTGAAATGCATCCGCAGTTGGCCGAAAAACTCGGAATCAAAGACGGAGATTTGGCGACTGCGGAATCGCGGCGCGGAACCATCACCCTGCAAGCGCAGGTCGTAACGACCATCCGGCCTGACACCATCTTTATTCCGTATCATTGGCCGGGAAAAAAGAGCGCGAATCAACTGACAGTTTCCGCGCAAGACCCGATTTCGAAAATTCCCGAATACAAGGTCTGCGCGGTGCGGGTGAAAAAATCGTCCACTCAAATAATCTCTGAGGAACAAAGCTAATGAGCAATGATCTGTTGGCCGGAAAGAGGCAGTTCGTTGGGCAGTTGGCCGAAAAATTGGGAGCCAGTTCAGCAGCCAAAACGATTTATGGCGACCCGATTGACCGCGGCGATGTGACAATCATTCCGGTTGCCAAAGTTCTTTACGGCTTTGGCGGCGGGGAAGGCGATAAGGATGGGCAGGGAGGCGCAGGCGGTGGCGGCGGCGTAAAGGTTACGCCTATCGGCTACATCGAATTGAAAAATGGAGAATCGAAATTCCGGCCCATTCGGAATACAGCAACCACCATCGCGCTTCTAGTGGCAGGCGGCGTTGCAGGCCTATTGCTTGCGCACGGGCTGCGCAGTCTTCTTCGGTCAAATCACCGCGACTCGCAACCGGTAAAATAACTTCGGGAACTTGATATGGCTGTACCCGCGCAAATGGAATTTTTCATTGACCCGAACCGCTGCATCGGATGCCAGTCCTGTGTGCAGGCCTGCGGCGAATGCGACACGCACAAAGGGCATCCGATGATCCACCTGGAATACGTGGATCGCGCGCATTCGGTGCAAACCGCGCCGGTCGTTTGCATGCATTGCGACCAGCCAACCTGCGCCGAAGTCTGCCCAGCGGACGCCATCAAGCGCACCGAAGACGGCGTGATGCAGACGGCGCGCAAACCGCGCTGCATCGCCTGCTCGAATTGTGTGCTGGCCTGTCCATTCGGCGTGCCAAAGATGCAGACCGAATTCAACCTGATGATGAAATGCGATATGTGCTACGACCGGACCTCGGCGGGAAAAAAGCCCATGTGCGCAACGGTCTGTCCCAGCGGCGCGCTGTATTTCGGCACGCGCGAAGAAGTCGAACGGCTGCGCCCGCGTTCAACAGCAATCAATCAGTTTCAGTTCGGCCAGCAAACCATCACGACGAAGGTCAGTGTGATGACGCCCAAAGTGGCGCGCACGGAATATCTGGACGTGATGGCGGCAATGAGCGAACAGTCCATCGGCAAGGAAATTACATTCAACATCCTGGATATGATGAACCAGACGGGAGATTGAGCGGCGGTAATGAAAAGATTAGTCAGTAAATTCGTTTTGGCAGTCGGTTTGTTGTCCGGATTGTTCTGGTTGTCGCCTTCTTCTGCCACGCGGCAGGATCAATTGCAGGATTCCGAAGCAATTGGTTACCGCCATGCCGAAAGCAACGACCCGGTGGCGCGATTGCAGCGGCGGATCAACAGTGGTGAGGTCAAACTGGAATACTCCGAAAAGAACGGCTATTTGGAATCAATCTTGAAGGCGTTGAAGGTGCCGTCGTCATCGCAAGGCTTGGTCTTTTCCAAAACCAGTTTTCAATTGCACCGCATTATGCCCAGCAGCCCACGCGCGATTTATTTTAACGACGAATTGTATGTCGGTTGGGTGCGCGGAGGCGATGTCCTGGAACTGGCGGCAGTGGATGCCAAGCTGGGCGGCGTCTTTTACATTCTGGACCAGGAAAAGACGGCGCGGCCGCGATTTCAGCGCAATGACGAATGCCTGCAATGTCACGCATCGAACAGCACGCGCAACGTGCCCGGGTTTCTGGTGCGTTCAGTGTATCCGGACGCGCGGGGCTATCCGATTGCGCCGCTCGGTGGTTTCATCACCACGCACAGCAGCTCGATCAACGAGCGTTGGGGCGGATGGTATGTCAGCGGCACGCACGGCGGCGAGCGTCATCTGGGCAACATGCGTTTTGAAGAAAAAGGCGCGGAATACAATCCGTCTCAGCTTGCTAGCCAGAACCTGACCGATTTGGAGCCGCGCTTTAATACACAAAATTACCTGACGCCGCACAGCGACATCGTGGCACTGATGGTGCTGGAACATCAGACTCAGGCGCACAATCTGATCGCGAAACTCAACTACGAAACGCGGCTGGCGCTGCATCATCAGCAAGTGATGAACGAAGCTTTGCGACAATCAAACGATGAACTGTCGGACAGCACGCGCCGCCGCATCCGCCACGCTGCCGAAGATCTGGTTCGTTACCTGATGTTTGCAGGCGAAGCAACGTGGCAAGCGCCGATCAAGGGCGTCAGTGGCTTTTCCAAGGAATTCACCGCGCAAGGATTGCGCGACAAGCACGGCCGTTCGTTGCGCGATCTGGATTTGAGAAACAAGCTTTTCCGGTATCCGTGCAGTTATCTGATTTACTCGGAAGCATTCGACGCCTTGCCCAAACCGGCGCTGGACGAACTGTACCGTCAATTGTGGCTGGCGCTGACCGGCGAAACCAAAGACAGGGAACTGGCAACAATTCCGGCGGCAGATCTGCAGGCTGTGCTCGAAATTCTGCGCCAGACCAAGCCCAATTTGCCTGCTTACTTTCAACAGGAGAAATAACGGTGTCCACCAGTCGCGAGCAGATCACAATTCCTCCCAACGGCCAGCCGCCGGAGCATCAACCGCGCTGGCGGCAGGATTTTCCGATTGACTGGCCGCAAGATCATTACATCGCACGCCGCGATTTCACGAAGTTCATGGTGTTGACCAGTTTCGCTTTTGTCGCCGGTCAGGCGTGGATCGTCGTGCAAAACTTTTTGCGGCAGCGGCGCGGCCAGCCGCCATTGCGCCAGATTGCAATGGTCAACCAACTGGGCGTCGGCCAATCGCTGGCGTTCAATTACCCGGCGGAACACGATACCTGTTTGCTGGTTAGGACAGGCGAAAACAGTTTTGTCGCCTTTGATCAGCGCTGCACGCATCTGTCCTGCGCCGTTGTGCCGGAACCTGACAAGAAGCGTTTCTTGTGCCCGTGCCACAACGGTTCTTTCGATCTGGAAACCGGCAAGCCGCTTGCTGGGCCGCCGCGCAGACCGTTGGCGCGCATCAAGCTGGAAATCGTCAATGAAGCGGTCTACGCCGCTGGCGTTGAAGTCAGTACGGTCTGAATCATGAAACGTCACCCAAGCCTTCATCCGCTTTCACGCGACCATCATCACGCACTGGTTCAAGCCAGAAAGCTGAGTCTGGCGGCGGTTGCGCCTGATTTGGGCGACCTGGCGCAGGCAGGCGCGAATTTCATCCTTTATTGGGAAAGCAATCTGCAGGCACACTTTGCGCAGGAAGAACAAATTCTGCTGCCACTACTGGCAAACCATACGTCGCCGGATGACAGTAAATTCAGAGAAACCTTGCATCAGCATGCCGAGATCACGCGGCTGGTAACTGAGTTAAAAGATAAACTGGCGCGCCGGGAAACGATTGATGCCAGCCCGTTCGATGCGCTCGGCGAAGCGTTGCGCCAGCATATCCGCTTTGAAGAGAGCGAACTATTTCCCGCCCTGGAATCATTGGCGACCGAAGAAGAGATGGGGCTAATGAACCAGCAACTGGAAGCCGCGCGATCCCAGACAGGACACGGCGGTTGCGCGCTGTCGCCGACATTACAGGCGACGGAGGGCTGACATGAAAAAGGTTTTTACGCGCGAACAAAAAATCACGATTGTTTACGGCATCTTGTGCATTGTCGTCGTGCTGGTGGTGCTGCAACTGTGGCTACTGACGGCAACGATGAACGCCTATCTGGGCGGCGATACCGGTGTTCTCTGGCCGGCGCTGATCGCCAGTCTGATCTGCTTCCTGCTTAACCTGGGATTGCTGCGATACTTGTACGCAATGGAGCGAAGGTGACTTATGACCATTTCCAACAACTCATCCCCAACCGTTCCGTCCGGAAATATTCTGCAACTGGCGCTGGCCACAGGCGCATTCGCCATCTGCTTCGCGGTCTTCGGCTCGGTGTCGGCGATGATGCCGATCTTGAAAAAAACACTGGCGCTCGACCCGGTACAGGTCAGCATTGCGCTGGCCATCCCGGTCTTGCTGGGCAGTCTGGGGCGCATTCCGTTGGGCATGCTGACGGATCGTTTTGGCGGGCGGCTGATCTTTTCGATTGTCATGGCCTGTTCGATCGTGCCTGCAATCTTGATGGGATTTGTTTCGGAATACTGGCAATTGGTCGCCTGCGGTTTTTTCATCGGCATTGCGCTGGCCAGTTTTTCGGTCGGCGTGGGACTTGTCAGCGGCTGGTTTCCGCCTGAACGCCAGGGCTTTGCGCTGGGCGTGTATGGCGCTGGTAACATCGGCCAATCCTTGGCTGCGTTCGGCTCGCCGGTGCTGGCCGCTGCGCTCGGCTTCCGGTGGGGCTTCTGGACTTTCGGTGTGCTGCTGCTGATCTGGCTGGCACTTTTCTGGCTGAAGGCGGAAAATGCCCCGCGCCGGGCGCCGGTCAAATCTTTCGCCGATGTCATCAACCCCTTGAAAGACGCCAAAAGCTGGCTGCTCAGCCTGTATTACTTTTTGACCTTTGGCGGATTTGTGGCGATGGCAATCTATCTGCCGATCTTTTTGACGGATATTTTCAAACTGACGCCGGGCGATGCAGGCGCGCGCACGGCGGGGTTTGTTGTGCTGGCGACCTTGATGCGGCCTGTTGGCGGAATTCTGGCGGACAAGATTGGCGGGCGGAAAATTCTGCTGTGGGTTTTTCCGGTGACGGCGGCGATGGCGATTTTCCTGGCTTGTCCCTCAATCGTCACGTTTACGATTGGCGCGCTGGGCATGGCGGGAGCGATTGGACTGGGGAATGGTGCAGTTTTCAAACTGGTGCCGGAATACTTCCCCAACGCGGTCGGTGCGGTGACAGGATTGGTCGGCGCGGCGGGCGGCCTGGGCGGCTTTTTTCCGCCGCTGGTGCTGGGGGCGGTTCGCCAGGCGACCGGAACCTTTACGCTGGGATTCGTCTTGCTGGGCCTGTTTTCGCTGCTCTGTTTGGTGGTGATTTATAAATCCGGTTCGCAGCCGACGCAAAAAGGACGGCTGATTTCCCAAAGCGCAACAACATGAAAAAACGATCCTTGCGAAGCCTGATCCTTGCAGCATTGGTCGGAATGGCTGCCGGTGTTGGCGTATACACTTTCGTGTATGCGAAAGGCTATTCATACCTGACCAATAACCCGGCTTCCTGTGCCAACTGCCATGTTATGAACGAACAATATGATGGCTGGATGAAGTCTTCGCATCGTGCGGTGGCGACTTGCAACGATTGCCACACACCGCCAGGAACCATCGGCAAATATGCAACCAAAGCTTCCAACGGATTTTGGCATTCGTTTTATTTCACCACGGGCGGGTTCCACGAACCCATTCAAATCGGCAAACGCAATCTGGCCATCACCGAACAGGCCTGTCTGAAATGCCACGCCGAACTTACTCAAGGAATAAATAGCGCTCATTCGGCAAAAGGCGGCGAAGCGGTTTCCTGCGTGCGCTGCCATCGTTCGGTTGGGCATATGCACTGAGCTATCGGCAGCCCGCAGGTTCAAAACGGCCTTGCTCAGGCGCTGGCTGCTGACACAAACCACTAAAACTATGACCGACAAAACTCAAACACACGGCGAATCAACCTGGAACAAACGGCGTTTCATTTTATTGACGGCTTTGGTGGCCACGTTGGCCACCATTGGCGGCGTAGCCTTGTTGATCAACATCTTCGAACACCGGCAGGAAGGTAAAAACCCGTTTTACCGCGTCGTTGAGCTGACCGACGAAACCGAAGACCCGGCAGTCTGGGGCAAAAACTTTCCGCTGCAATACGACGACTACAAACGCACGGTGGACATGGTTCATACCCGGTTTGGCGGCAGCGAAGCCGAACCGCGTACGCCGACACAGGCCGATCCGCGTTCGTTTGTGTCGCAATCCAAGATCGAAGAAGACCCGCGATTGAAAATAATGTGGGCCGGATATGCTTTTGCCAAAGATTTCCGCGAGGAGCGCGGCCACGCCTTTATGCTCGATGACCAGACCTACACCGAACGACAAGTTGTGGTGAAACAGCCCGGCACCTGCATGCACTGCCACGGATCGGTGTATGTGCCTTATAAAAAACTCGGTGGCGGTGATTTGATCAAAGGCTTCGAGGCCATGAATCAAATGCCGTACAGCGAGGCTCGCACCAAGGTTTCGCATCCCGTGACCTGCATTGATTGCCACGACCCAGCGACAATGCAATTGCGTATCACGCGCCCCGGGTTCATTGAGGGCATTCGCGCCTATAAAGCTTCGCAAGGCGTGCAGAATTACGACGTGAACGCAATGGCCACAAGGCAGGAAATGCGTTCGTTCGTTTGCGGTCAATGCCACGTCGAGTATTACTTCAAAGGCCCGGAAAAACGCCTGGTCTATCCGTGGGCGAAGGGATTGAAGGTGGACGAAATCATGGCGTATTACGAAGAAACGGGTCACAAAGATTGGACGCACGCCGACACCGGCGCGCCCGCGCTGAAGGCTCAGCACCCGGAATTCGAGTTGTATAGCCAGGGCATTCACGCGCGGTCGGGCGTTTCCTGCGCCGATTGCCACATGCCTTACAAACGCGAAGGCGCGTTGAAAATCAGCGACCATCACGTTAACAGCCCGTTGTTGAAACTAAACCGTTCGTGCCAGACCTGCCACAAGTGGCCGGAGGAAGAATTGAAAGCGCGCGTCGAAACCATTCAGGATCGGCACTTCAAACTCCGCAACATTGCGATGGATTCGCTGATGGATTTAATCGCCGACCTGAAGGCCGCCAAGTTGGCCACGCGTAATGATGCTGGTTTCACCGCGGCCCAGAATTTCCAGCGCAAGGCGCAGTTTTATCTGGATTTTGTCGAAGCCGAAAACTCCACCGGCTTCCACGCGCCACAGGAAGCCGCGCGCATCCTGGGCGAATCCATTAACTTTGCACGGCAAGGCCAAAACGCTTTGCGCGGGCAAATGCCGGCAGCGACTCCCACCCCAGCGGCTGCAACCAAAGCCGCCGCTGGCAAACCCCGCGACACCGGACAAAAGGTCGCGAAAAAGTAAGTCACCGAATCAGGCGGCGCGGCCACAAAACGCGCCGCCTTTTTACTTGCAAGGAGGGTTTATGAACCCACGAAAAATTCAACTTGTATTTTTATTTGTCATATTGATTTTATTCGTCACGCTTTGCGCCAACGCGCAATCAGCCCAAACCGCTTCGACCGTTCCCAGCCCTTCGCCTACACCTGCGGCTAAACCCGTAACGTCGCCCGCGCCGATTAAACTTGGCAGGGTGACGTTGTCCGGTAGCTTGCGCTTGCGATTTGAAAGCTGGGACTGGTTTGAATCGAACACTGCCGAAAATAACTATAACTTCGGAGCGGCTACACTGCGCGTTTCGCTCAGCCAGCAATTGGAAAAATTCGAATGGCAATTGGAAGCTGCCGCGCCTTTGCTGATCGGTTTGCCCGACAATGCCATTGCTCCGGCTCCGCAAGGTCAGTTGGGATTGGGCGCAGCCTATTCCGCCGCCAATGGCCGGCAAGACGGCAGCATCTTCATCAAACAAGGCTTTATACGTTTCAAAGGCCTTGGTGGCGACAATGCCAGCAGCCTGAAGCTCGGACGATTTGAATTCAACGACGGCACGGAAATCATGCCGTCCGATGCGTCGTTGGCGACGATCAAACGCGACCACATTTCGCAACGGTTGATTGGAACGTTTGGCTTTACGCATGTCGGACGCAGCTTCGACGGCGTGCATTTTTTTCGCAACGCCAAAGTCGGCAACTTCACCTTTGTCGGCGCACGGCCAACGGAAGGCGTCTTTCAATTGCGCGGATGGAACGAAGTGGACGTGGATTTTTATTACGGCGCGTTCACCAAACCCATGAAGCGGAAAACTTCCGAAAGCGATTTTCGCATCTTTGCGCTGCATTACCACGATGGTCGCCGTGTGCTGAAAACCGACAACCGTTCGGCTGCATTGCGAACTGCTGACAACGAAAAGATTCGGCTGACAACCGTCGGCGGGCATTACATCGGTGTGGCGAAAGCCGGTTCCGGCAAAGCCGATGTGCTGGTTTGGGGAGCCGGGCAGTTCGGTGAATGGGGAGCTCTGGATCACCGTGCCGGAGCCGTTGCTGCCGAAGCCGGATATCAATTCGGCGGAAACAAAGCTGCTGACAAAATCAAACCCTGGGTTCGCGCCGGATACTTTCGCAGCACAGGCGATGGCGATCCAAACGATGGAACCCACGAGACATTTTTCCAGATTTTACCGACGCCCCGAATTTACGCGCGTTTTCCGTTTTTCAATGCGATGAACAATGAAGATGCATTTGTTCAATTGCGGCTGAAGCCTCACGCGAAGCTGGGGCTGAGAACCGACGTTCATTATTTGCGGCTGAGCAGCAAGCGTGATTTGTGGTTTGTTGGCGGTGGAGCTTTCCAGCAAAAAACTTTTGGCTATGTTGGCCGACCGGCAAACGGCAGCAAGGCGCTGGGTGTTTTGGCAGACTTCAGCGCCGATTTCAGCATCACGCCGGCAACAATTCTGACGTTTTATCTTGCTGGAGTTCGTGGCGGCGAAGTGGCAAAAAGTATTTATCCGGACGGCGAAAATTCACGATTCGCTTATTTGGAACTGACAAAACGATTTTGACCGCCGGCGTTTTCAGCAACCGAAGTTCGCCTGCGCAAACGGTCTGGCGAACTTCGGTTGTTTATTTTCGCTTGCCTTTGATTGCTGCCTGCGCCGCTCCACCGGACAATGCACTGGCGTGCGCTGTGAATCGCTCTGCCAGGCTGGAGCAAACGACTTCGCACAAATCGAAAACCGTCGGATCGGCAATCGAATAAAACACCGTGTTGCCTTCCTGTCGCCGCGCCAGCAATCCCGCCTCCTGCATTGTTTTCAAATGCTTGCTTACATTTGGTTGCGTTGATTCGACGGCTTCCGTTAAGGCCGAAACACTGGCTTCTCCGCCTTCCAGGAACTGCAAAATGCGCAGCCGCATTGGGTCTGACAGGACCTTAAACCTGGCCGCCACCAGTTGCAGCGCTTCCATAGACATCACTTGCCGGGTTTTTCTGTTCATATAATTTCCATTC
>CAYLJQ010000159.1:0-11685 GCA_964383955.1 uncultured Heliomicrobium sp.
CTGCAAGGAGGTCTTGTTATGGCAACCAGGAATTTTGAAGAAGAATTGGAACTGGAAAGCGAATTCGAGCTTGAAGGTGAAAACGAATTTGAGCTTGAGAGCGAAGGTGAGGGTGAATACGAAGGCGAAGAGTTTTTGGGAACAATCGCCAGAGGCATTGGCAGCTTGTTAGGCGGACAAGGTGAAGGCGAATTTGAAAATGAATTCGAGTTGGAAGGTGAATTCGAAGGCGAATTTGAGGGCGAATTTGAGAGCGAAGAATTTTTCCGGCGGATTGCCCGTGGTATCGGCAGTTTTGTCCGACGAGCCGCCCCTGTTCTTCGCAACGTCGCTCGCGTCGCTGCCCCGTGGGTCGGACGCGCAGTAGGGATGCTGGGTGGACCGATTGGGAGCATGGTTGGTGGGCAGCTTGGGAACCTGGCAGCGGGCGCATTGCGCGAAGGTGAGTTCGAATTTGAATACGAGGGCGAATTCGAGCTGGAAGGCGAATTTGAAGGCGAATTCGAGATGGAAGCTGAAGGCCCGATCACGCAACAGGAAGCGATGGCTGAATACATGGCTGCGGTCGCTTCGCGGGTTCAGTCCGAAGCTGAAGCCGAAGCAATGATAGGCGCTGCAACAGCCAACATCATTTCGCGCGCCGATCGGCGGGCATTGCGTCGTATCGTGCCGCATTTAACCCGCGGTGCGGCCATCCTGACCCGCATCCTGCGTCGTCGTCGCCTGACGCGTCCCGCAGTTCGCGTTGTGCCAACCATCGTTCGTCGAACGGCAACAACCTTGGTTCGCCGCGCCGCCGCAGGTCAACCAGTCACACCTCGCGCCGCCGCTCGGACAATGGCAACACAAACCCGCCGCGTATTGAGCAGCCCACGCACCTGTGCCGCAATCATGAATCGCAACGTCCGTGCTGCGACAACAGCGACTCGTCCAGTGCGCCGGTCAACGGCCAGACGAACAGCCGCTCCGATTCGCGGTTAAGTTTGATAAGCCGCGCCCGCTGATAACGACTTGCAGGTTGATAGACTCGGGCTCCCGTCGGCCAGCCTCAACCAACGCGTTGGAGCATTGGTTGCGGGAGCGCGAGTTAGCCGCATCGAAACTCGTTATCGGCAAACAAGCACTTCGTCACATATAAAACGGCTCAGCGCCGGCAGCATAGGAGGAATGATATGTACGAGTATGAATTGGAAGGCGAACTCGAATTTGAAGGTGAATTCGAAGGCGAATGGGAAACCGAGTACGAAGCCGAAAATGAGGGCGAAGAGTTTTTACGCCGCCTGGTTGGTTTGGCCAGACGAGGCCTTCAGTCGCCCATAATGAGACGCGTAGGTGCAACGGCTGCTCGTGCCGCACGAACCGCTGGTCCCATTTGGAGCCGCTTAAGTCCCCAACTTCGACGAGCCGGGTTGGATATGGCCAGAACCGGTCTGGGGCGCTTGGGCGATGTCGGGGGAGCAATTGGCGGATCGCCAGGAACTCCCGGCTCACAATTCGGCACCAGAGTCGGCGGCGCATTGGGTGATTTCATCGGTAATTTTCTGCCACAACAGGAATATGAAGGCGAATGGGAATTTGAAAGCGAATGGGAATTTGAAGGTGAAGTAAACCCGATTCGTCGTGTTTACCCGGATGCTTTGATGGAACATATGGCCCATGCCGCAGCCGAAACGGAAAGCGAAGAAGAAGCCGAAGCATTTATCGGTGCACTAATCCCTATGGCGGCAAGGCTTCTGCCACAAGCGGCATCAGCCGTGATGCGAGTTGCGCCACAGTTGGTTCGCGGCGCAGCCAACGTTACCCGCGTGCTGCGCTCTAGCCCGGCGACCCGGCAGCTTGTTCGCACAGTGCCAACGATCGTTCGCCGCACAGCAGGCAGTATCGCGCAACAAAACTCGCAGGGCAGACCGGTGACTCCGGCCAGAGCCGTCCAAACTCTGGCACGGCAGACAGCTCGCGTTATCAGCAACCCGCAACGATGCGTTCAGGTTATCCGGCGTTCTCGCGCGCTGGATCGCCAGCATCATCGGTCAGTCGGCCCAACAGCCGCTGCCGTGACACCGCGTCGAACCGGGTTGGTGGCACAACGACCCAGGGCTTGCCGTTGCGCGTGATCCTGCAAGGCAGCGCGAATTGGATTAAGACGCGAATCGAATCGCCAGGCAGTTACTTATGTAGGACCTGTTTCGGAGTAACTCATGTACGCTTACCGCGAAAACATACCAGCATCACCGATTACACCGAGGGTGCGTTCCCGGCGTCGCCGCATAACTCCGGTTGACGTATCGGCGAACAGACCTTCGCGGGCGAATCTGCCTCCGCGCGATCCGCACCTCACTGCGGCCATGATGCCGCTATTGCGCGCACAAGCAGTCAACGTCAATCGCCACGCAGCGGCCTTACGGCCTTTTCGACGCGAAGAGTTCGGAACGGGCCCCGCGGCTCCCAGCGAAGGCCACGTAGAAGCGGTTAACGAATTGCTCCAAACCTTGCGCACCGACTTGTTACGTTTGACGAAAAAGGTCACCAACGCAGTGACGCAAAGCACGACCGATCCGTCAACGGTCAATTTGCAACGAGTGGTTACATACAAGGAGCGCGCACACGATTGGGTTCGCCGGGTTGAGAAAATCTGGGACTTTTACTTCGAACTGTTCGGCCAACGCCAGTCACAATTCGCCAATATGCTGGTTGGCTGCGACCGCATTGCGCAGGATTGTTATCAACATACTTTCCTGGGATTGGGCGTGGCGAAATCCATTCCCGCGCCGCCACCGTTTTCCTATATGCGAACCGGTTTTTCGCCAGCGACATTTCGGCGCGGCATTCCCATGCGTCGGTTGGGCAGGCAAATGAATCCGTTCCCGCTCATTCAGTTGCCCTATCACCGACTGGTCAATCCCTGGACGTTGGGAGCGATCCTGCACGAAGTTAGCCACAATCTGCAAAACGAGGTCGGCTTGGCGAACGCGATTCCGCGCGCCATCGCCCACCGATTGTTGCAACACGGTTTTCCAGCCTCTGTCGCCGCCGTCTGGACGCGATGGAATCGGGAAACTTTTGCCGATCTGAGCGGTTTGTTATTGGGTGGCCCGGCAGTTGTCGCGTCTTTGATTGACGTAATCGGCCGCTCGCCTGCGACGGTCACTGGATATAGCCGCCGAGGTCCGCATCCAACGCCGTACATTCGCCTGTTCATCAGCACGGAATGTTTGCGCCGTATGGGCTTCCCGGACGATGCAATGCACTACGAACGCGCCTGGCAACGCGTGTACCCAAATCCGCGAATCGGCAACATCCCCCCGTATGTGCTCGACACATTCCGCGATGCGGTGAAGGTGGTAGTGGATACCATCTGTTATCAGCCTTACACCGAACTCGGTAGCAAGCGATTAAGCGAAGTGATTCGCTTCGCTCCGAAAGAGCAGCAAATGGTTGAAGAAGCCGCTCGACGCCTGGCCGCCGGAAACGATCCCGGGGTGGTTCCAGAACGTTTTTTGATCGGCGCATCGCGCCTGGCGCTCGATCAGCGTTTGGCCAGACCAGGCGTCATCACTGACAACTTTTACCGCGAACTGGCACGCCGATAGCTTGTGAGAGAGGAACGCGATGATTGCAGAGAAATTTCACGCAGCGGTTCGGCAATGCGATAGCTTCCGCACAATAATTGAGGAGCTTAGGATGACGGTAATTGAGGATCATCCCCTGCAAAATGTCGTCAAACTGGTTGAAGATATCGGCGACACCGTAGAGGCGCTGCTGGGCTCCATAAGAGAACTATGTGAGGCGGCCCAAAAGACACAAAGCGCCGTTGAATATCCAATGGATAGCGAAGCTGCGCGCCGTTCACTTGCTGCGTGTCACACAAATTTCCAAAAGGTCACTGAACGGTATTTCAGTGAACTGGCGAGTTACGAAATCGTGGACGAAATTATCACTTTAGGTCGCGCACGCCGAGGCGAATGGCAAGTCTGGGCGACATTGGTCAAGGATACGATCAACAAGGGACAGCAAGCCTTGCTTGCCACGAATCATACGCTGTTCGAATGCTGGCAGGCCTTATCAGAATCTGTAGTCAGGCAAGCCATCTCAGTTCAAACCACCAGTGTGGGGCTGCACATCAAACGCCCTTAGTACTTCAGTACTTCAGGGTTGATTTAGTTTGGGAGGACACAGCAATGGCAGACGAAGACATCAAAAAAATTGCCGAAGACGCAACGACATATCCGATATTGACTGAAAACGTTAGCTTTCCCGCCGCCCCAGGTCGAAGCGGTTTATCGGCAGGCACGGCGCCGTTGAGCCAAAAAGTGGATTTGACGTTGCGTGAAATCCTGGGATGGCGACCAAGGAACAACGACCCCAAAGGGTTTCTGACTTCACTTACTCAATCATTTGAAATCAAGGATGTCGAGGGGCATACACAATGGAAATGGCGTCCTCGCACTTATGCCGCAGAAGCCGACTTGGGAGCGATTACCGGTGCGCAAGCCAGTTTATACTCCCGCGCCCGCGCAGCACTCGACCAGGCTTTGCCTTTACTTGATGGGCTAACACCGCTCCGCTCCGATCACGATCAGGAAGATATTGATTCTGCCCGGGCGATTGTTCATTCCAGTTTGACCGAACTGGTTTACGAACTCAGCGTCGAAGGCGGACCGCGTCTGAGTCGTGTGGACGGGTATTTCCATAATTTACTCGGTGAGAAATTCACTCGGTTACCAGATAAAATTTCCAACCCGAACCCTGTTATTCTTGACGACCCGGAAGATGTAGAAGGCCAATTAGGTTCCCTGCTTCACGTACTTGGTTTAACTGGCGACAAAGTCAACACAGTAGAGGAAGAGCAGAACCTGACCAACTTTTTCATTCTGGTTGATACCGTCAATTCGCTTTGGCTGACTTGGCGAACCCAGCGAACTGCCTTCAATCGAAGCCTTGGCGGAAGATCCTACCTTGGCACCCAGCTTGTTTTACTGTCGCGCAATTTGTCAGTGATCGCCGAATCTGTTGAGGAAGTCTACTTCGCCATGGATTCCGTCTTTCTTGGTCCGGCAGAACGCCAAGTTACCCCGATCTTATTTACGGAAGGAGGCAAAATTGCAGGGACAATCTTCGTTGGAGAGTTACTCGACTGGGTTTATCGCTTCGCTTATGAAGAAGGTCCTCGACTGCTACGCGAAGGTGGCAAGGATGGAGTCATCAATGCATTCCGCCCAACTCTGGACCGCCTGACAAATTTGGTATCCCAAGCAGTCACATTTTCCCAAAATGGGAGCTCGCAGCTAGTCTTATATTCCCCAAGTGGAGAAGCGCTGACAGATCCCTCTTTCCAAAATGGGGTAGAGTCGAAAGGCTCTAAAAGCGGACTTCACACCATTCGTGTACAACGCGCGCTTGGAGAGTTGCACGCCAATCTTATCAGAACGCTAAACAACACCAATGCTATTCTGCGCTTCCCTGGCCCGGAAATTACTTTTACTTACACAATTCCATTAAACGACAAGGATTTTCTGTTGACCATCAATGGGCATAATTTTCAGCGAGGCGGGAAAGTTCAACTGAAAGATTTTGTTGTGTCCCCTAGTAATGTCACATTTGTAAGCTCTAGCGAACTCAAAGTTTTACTCGATAAAGATACCCTGTCCTCAATCCTAGACCACGGTTTAGTTGGCGGAATAATGGACCTCTCCTTAACCACAAAAGTGATTAATGGTGATGGCCAAAGTGCCAGTAAACCACTACTTCTTGGAAGCTTTGATCTTGATCAAGGAGGAGGTGGTGGTAAGTTGACAATTACTACGGTTTCGCCCAATTCGATTTTGATGAATGAACTGAAAAAAAAACCAACGCCACTTTTAGAGGTCATGGTCACTGGCCAGGCTATCCAATCAGATGCGCAATTGGCACTGATAATAAAAGGAAAGACAGTTAAGGCAATAACGAACACTGTCAAAGTCGTTTCTTCAAACAAGATCACCGCCCAATTTGATCTTACATCTAGGCTACAGAGCTTGGCTGGGGAACGTTCCATTACGGTAAAAGTCATATCTGGCAATCAATCGGCAACATACGCGCTGAACATTCAACATTGACATCACCTCGAAAAATGAGGCGACTTTGAGGGCAATACCTATGTGGCTGTCGAGTCTGTCGCAGGTGTTCGCAAATAAAGACTCAAGGCAGTGATGGAGGCACTATGGCGAAAGAACAAGAGTATCAAAACCTTTTTGAGCGAGTTGCCGCATTGCGGGAACAAGTCACAAACAATTTGTCGTCTGACTTGATTCAAAACCCACAACTCGCCGACACCCTCATCAAACAGATTGATGACTTATATCAGTCTGTGGTAGTTGCCGATGCTGCAACGCCGCCGCCGCCGGATAAAGGGCTGGCAGAGTTGATCGGTATAGGGTCGGAGGCCGCAGACGAATTCGGAAAAACGCGGATTCCCCAAGGCGTTCAGCCATACGATGAAACCGTCACTTCTGAACGCATTATCGCAGTTGGCGACCTTTATTATATTTATCAGCACGAACGAATTGGCGTCTTTCGCGTCGTGCAAAAGCTACAGGAGCTGTTCCGCGCAGGAACCGTTCGGTTGTCGGCGGAATCTGGCGCATTTGCGTTGTATCAATTCGACCGGCGCGAAGTGCTGCGGTATACGCTGCGGGATCGGTTATCTGCATATCGCCGTGTTTTAGGATATGGCCGTGGAAACGTTCCCGCTGGTTCCCGTGCGAATACTGATTTCCATCATTTGTTCTCGCACTTCATCAACCAGGTGACGCTGTTTTGGCGCGACAAACGTATTTCGGATGTCATCCGCGAACGCGCGTATGATCCGAGCTTTGGCTCTATTGCTATTGTCCGCCGCGCCGGTTTGGACCTGCGAAACAACTTGAAGTTCACTTCGTTCGGCCACCTGAACGTGATGCGCGTAGAGGTTATGCAACTGCTGGATGAAGCCTTTCGCATCCTGAACTCAGAGGACATCAAACGATTGTTCGGTGCCGACAACGCCTGGGACGTGGTTGAAGAAGTCTTGATTCGTTATTTCAACGAACGGTTGGTGACTTCGCCGCGCCAGCGAATGGGCGTGACAGGCCGTGAGATTTTGCGCTGGTTAGGCGCTCCGCACGTGTTGCAAACACAGCGCGCGCAATTCGAAGCCTTGTTGTTGGAAATTGCCGAATCGTCCGAAGAATGGTTAACCAGCGCGCAGTCGCTGGGTCTGGCGGGCCGCACAACTGGCAATCGCGTGTTGCCATGGGATCGCACGGCACCGCAACCCACTCGCGTTGCGCGGGCAACGACAAACGGAACCCGTCCTGCCGGGCAGCGCGAATATGAACTGGAAATTTAATAGCGATTACTGAAGATCGTATTGGTAGAAAGGACTTCCACTTATGAGAAGCAGAATTCGACCTTACGCTGATTATGAGGTAATCGGCACTGACACACGCGTTTGCGTTTCAAATACGGCCTTAGCGCCGCACCGATACATCTGTTCCATTGACCTGGATGGAGCTTGTTGTTCAGGAACATTGATCGGCCCTCGCACAGTCTTGACTGCCGGCCACTGCCTGACTGGTTGCGTGGCCAGCGGCGATATGGGCAGAACTCGCGTCATTCCTGGGCGAAATGGAAGCACCGCGTTTCCATTTGGCCAGTCGAATGTTGCTGGCTTACAGCTTGCCCCCGGTTTTGTCAGCGGGTCTGCCGCTGATTACGGTGTCTTGATTCTACGGACTGCGATCGGCAATGGTCCGGGATGGTGGACATTCAACACATACCGCTTTTCAGCAGACGCAGTCGGAACCAGCGTAAACCAAACAGGAACATTATCCATTGCCGGACAGAATTTGCGCATTGTCGGATATCCAGGCGATCTTCCCAGGGTCACCAGCGATCCTTGTTTTGGAGCCGATATGGGTACTCGGCAATATCATGCCCAAGACAGAGCCGTGCGTTTAACACCGCGAGGAATCCTGGAATATCTGAACGACACAGCAGGTGGCATGAGCGGCAGTCCTGTCTGGGTTGAGCGGCCTGCGAATCAGGGCGGCAGAACCATGGTCGCGATTCATATCAGTGGAGATGGCAATGACGAATTCGCTGACGTAGCCAACCGCGGAGTTTTCATTCGCGGCAACGTGATGGATTTCGTCCGCGCACACAACTTTTTTCCCTTTGGCTCGACGCTTCCGGCACGGCCAACATTGCGCCAGGGATCGCAAGGAACGACTGCCCGCGAATTGCAGTACCGTCTGAATATATGGCTGTTGACGCTTTCGACGACGGGACTTTCTGCGCTAACGCCGGACGGCATTTTTGGCCCCAGGACGCTTGCAGCAGTGCGTGCGTTCCAGGCAGGAATGGCGCTGGCAGTGGATGGCGTAGTCGGCCCTGCCACCTGGGGCCGCTTGCTCAGCCCGTTTTAGGAGGCTGGGCATGCAATCATCCCCCCTAATTCAACAGCAAACCCGGCAGCGCTTTGTAAAAGAACTTCAGACCTTTATCCGGTTTCCGAGCATCAGCGCGCAGCCCAAACATGCGAACGACTTAAAACGTTGCGCCCGCTGGCTGGCGGAGCATTTGCGCCACATCGGGCTTCAAAACGTCAAAGTCATTCCGACGGCTCGCCATCCGATCGTGTATTCCGACTGGTTGCAGGCTCCCGGTCGTCCGACAGTTTTGATATATGGCCATTATGATGTTCAGCCGGTTGAGCCCTTGGCGGAATGGCGAACTCCGCCATTCGAACCAACGATCATCGGCAATGATCTGTTTGCTCGCGGAGCCTGCGACGACAAAGGGCAACTGTTCGCGCACATCAAGGCGATTGAAACTTTGCTGAAATCTGACCGACGATTGCCCGTCAACGTCAAATGTCTGCTTGAAGGCGAAGAGGAAATTGGTTCGCCGAATCTGAAACCTTTCGTCGAGCGCAATCGGCGGCAATTGGCTGCCGATGTAGCCGTGATGTCCGACACGCGAATGCTGGCGGCAAATAAACCGGCGCTTACTTACGCGTTGCGCGGTGGCTTGAGCCTGGAATTGGAAGTCCGTGGGCAAAAAAGCGATTTGCATTCCGGCAATTTCGGCGGAGCCATTCACAACCCGTTGCAGGCTTTATGCGAGATCATTGCTCGGCTGCACGATGCTGATCGGCGAATCGCCATTCCCGGTTTTTACGACAGAGTTCGGCGATGGGCCGACGCCGAACGAAAGTTCATGGCCGCGAATGGCCCTAGCGACCGGCAAATTTTGCTCGACGCCAAAGCCGTGAGAGCCTGGGGCGAACGCGGCTTTTCTTTGTACGAACGAACGACGATTCGCCCATCGCTCAGCGTGACAGGCATTACGGGCGGGTATCAGAGAGAAGGCGTCAAGGCGGTCATTCCTTCTCGCGCCACGGCCAAGCTGAACTTCCGTCTTGTTCCCGACCAAGACCCGGCGGAAATTGAGCGACTGGTTTGCCAGCATATCGCCCGTATCACTCCGGCAACGGTTCGGACTACGGTGAGAAATTTCCTGGCTGCACGACCGGCACTGATTGACCGCCACCATCCGGCAATGAGCGCTGCTGCGCGCGCGTACGAATATGGCTTCGGAGCGTCACCAGTCTTTCTGCGTTCTGGCGGTTCGATCCCCATCGTCAATCACTTTCAGGAATTCCTAGGAGCGCCAACTGTATTGATGGGATTTGCGTTGCCGGATGATCGCATCCACGCGCCCAACGAAAAATTCTATCTGCCCAATTTCTATCGCGGCATCAAAACCTGTGTTTGCTTTTTGCATGAAGTGGCGGCTAGAGCCGAGGAGATTCGACGATGATTATTGATGCGCATTGCCATGCTGGACGCGGCGACCGGTTGGTTGCTCCGTGGAGCACCAATGCTCCGCTGGATGCATATTTACGCAGAGCACACGCGGCTGGAATTCACAAAACAATCGTCATCCCGGCAGGCCACAGCAATTACGCGCAAGCCAATGCCGAACTGGCCAAAATCGTCGCTCGACACCCTGACCGGCTGATCGGCTTCGCTTCGATTCATTCGCAACGAGACGCCGGGCGAGTGTATGAAATCCTGGCGCGAGCCGTCCGCGAATATGGCTTTTGTGGATTGAAGGTTCACGCCTACGATGCCACGCCCACACGCGAAGTCTGTGACGCCGTCCAGCGCCTGAATATTCCCATGCTCGTGGATGTCGTCGGTCGAGCCTACATTGTTGATCTGCTGGCGTCGCAATATCCGAACGTCAACTTCATCATTCCGCACTTGGGCAGCTTTATGGACGACTGGCGCGCTCAGCAACAAGTCGTAGATCAGCTTGTCCGCTTGCCCAATGTTTATGCCGACACCGCCGGAGTTCGCCGCTTCGATTACATCGTCCAGGCCATTCGCCGTGCCGGAGCGCGTAAACTGATCTTCGGTTCTGATGGTCCCTGGCTCCATCCAGCAGTCGAATTGCACAAGATCAAAGTGCTAAACCTGCCGCCACAAGACGAAGCCTTGATTTTAGGAGGCAACATTTTGCGTTTGCTCCGTCAAACTCGCTCTCAAAAACATCGGGCCAATCGCCCATTAACCCCTTTCGCCTCGAGTCGCTAACCACCTGGCTTCCTTTGCCTCGCGCCTAAAGCGGCTGCTTGACGACCTGCGCGAACGGCACGTACACTCCGGTTCTACTTCCCAACAACTCAAAAATCCGCACGGTGAGCTGCGCCGCCCGAAGCTTCACTTGCGCCTTTCCATCGTGCCCAAAATTCATCAAGTCAGGAAAAACTGGAAATGTCACATAACCTTTTCAATACGTATCAATCATTTGATTTAGGAAACGGAGAACTGGGCAAGTTTTATTCTCTGCCGGAATTGGAAAAACAAGGCGTCGGGCCGATCTCGAAATTGCCGATCAGCATTCGCATCGTGCTGGAATCGGTGCTACGGAATTGCGATGGTAAGAAGGTCAAGGAAGACGACATTCGCGCGCTGGCCAATTGGAAAGCCAATGCCAACCGCACGGAGGAAATTCCCTTCGTCGTTGCCCGCATCGTGTTGCAGGACTTCACAGGCGTGCCGCTGCTGGTGGATTTGGCGGCAATGCGTTCGACCGTTGCCAAGCTCGGCAAAAATCAAAAGTTGATTGAACCGCTGGTTCCGGTGGATTTGGTGGTTGACCATTCCGTCCAGGTTGACGTTGCCGGAACTTCTGATGCGTTGCAGAAAAACATGGCGATTGAGTTTGAACGCAACCGGCAACGCTATGAATTCTTGAAATGGGGTATGCAGGCATTCGAAACCTTCAAAGTCGTTCCGCCGGGCATCGGCATCGTTCACCAGGTCAATCTGGAATATCTGGCCAAAGGCGTGCTGGACAAAGACGGCATTTATTATCCTGACACGCTGGTTGGAACCGATTCGCACACGACGATGATCAACGGCTTGGGCGTTGTGGCTTGGGGCGTTGGCGGCATTGAAGCCGAAGCCGGAATGCTGGGCCAGCCGGTTTACTTCCTGACACCGGATGTTGTCGGCGTGAACATGACCGGCGAATTGAAAGAAGGCGTTACGGCGACTGATCTGGTGCTGCATTGCACAGAGATGCTTCGCAAAGCAAAAGTCGTCGGCAAGTTCGTCGAATACTTCGGCGAAGGCGCAGCCAGTTTGTCACTGACCG
>CAYLJQ010000160.1:0-3035 GCA_964383955.1 uncultured Heliomicrobium sp.
GCTTACGTTTCCATAAGTATGTCAAAAAACTATTGGCTTAATTCAATGCCATTGGGCCGCCAGGGTAGCAAAACAAGCTTCTTTGCAGCCATAAACCAATGCCACGTTTTTTGTGGTGACCTTGCTTCGTTCCTGCGTTTGCAAGAGCGGTAATGTGAAAGCCGTAGATTCAACACTCGTTTGAGCGTTGAATCTACGGCTTTTGGTTTTTTCGGTTTTCGCGGAACCGGTTGGTTACGGAGCGAAATACCCCGACACGTCCACCACCAGATCGGTTCCGCTGCTTGCATACATTCCGAACTTGCCGTCGCCTGCTCCCAAACTGACCATAAAGAATCGGTTGAAGACTTTGTTGGCCACCCAGTTCGATGAAGCGACCAGCGGTCGTGTGGCATCGCTCGGCCACAAGGTCAGGAAGCCGTTCGACGGATTGTTGACGACTGTCGCGTTGCCGACGATGGCCTGGGCCGAAGCGCCAATGGTGCAGGTTCCGCGCGCCAGTTGAAATTGTTCGACCATAGCTTGCAGCGCGGCGCCGGGCGTAAAGCAGCCGGACTGTCCCGTCGTTCGCGTATCCAGCAAGCGCACCGGAGCCGCCAATGGCGTGAACAGCAATCCCTGACCATTTACATCATTGGCTTCAGTGCTGAAATATCCATGCACATCCACCACCAGGTTGGTTTGCGCGACGGTGTAAATCTTGAACTGCCCGGCAGGCGACAGGCCAACGACAAACGGCGAGTTCAGCGTTTGGCCGGATTGATAGTTTCCGCTGGCGATCAATGGCCGCGAAGCATTGGCAGGGAAGAAGGTCAGGAAACCATTCGAAGTTGGCCCAACCGTCGTCGCATTGCCGTACAACGCTACAGCCGAACTGGGAATCGTCACACCGCCGCAAGTCGTCGTGCCTTGTTGCAACGTGTCAGTATTGGCTGGCAATGCAGTTCCGGGCGTAAAGCAGCCGGGCTGCCCTTTCCGGGTTTCCAGCAACCGGATTGGCGACGGCAGCTTGTGGTAGTACAAGCCGCCAGCTCCCGGCGGCGCATAATAGCCAGTGATGTCTACAACTACGTGCGTGTTTGTCGTGACGTAAATTTTGAACGCGCCGTCCGTGGCTCCCAGGCCGACGGTGAAGACGTTGTTCAAAATTTCGTTGGCCGCAAAGTTGGAATTGGCGACGGTCGGTCGCGTAGCGTCACTGGGATAAATCGTCAGGAAGCCCCCGCCCGATTGCACCGTCGTGATGTTCCCTGTGACCGCAAGCGCGGTGGACGGGATTGAACAAGCGCCAGCCGCCAATTGAGTCAACGAGGTGTTGCCCTGAATTTGCGCTTGCGGCGTGAAGCATCCGGTTGCGCCTGTTCGTGTGTCCAGCAATCGGACCGGCGCAGGCAGCGGATAAAACTGCAAACCAGTGCCTTTCGGTCCGCCGGAAATGATGACCGTATAAGCGCGCGTTCCCACGCATCCATTGCTGTCGGCTGCCTGAATCGTGAAGTTGAATGTTCCTCCGGTGGTTGGCGTGCCGGACAGGTTTGCGCCGCTGAGCGATATGCCGTTGGGCAAAGAGCCTGCGCTGAGGCTGAAGGTGTAGGAGCCAATTCCGCCAGTTGCAGACAATGTTTGCGTTCCGTAATTCACGCCAGCAAATCCATTGGGCAACGTTGCCGGATTGACTGTGACGACGGGGCAGTTGATGACCAGCGTGTAATTGCGGCTGCCCGTGCATCCGTTGGAATCGGTTGCTGTGACTGTCACCGGGAAGCTGCCGGTTTGCGTTGGCGTTCCCGAAAGCGTGTTACCCGCGAAGGTCATTCCGGTTGGCAATTTTCCGGTCAAGTTGAAGGTCGTTGCTCCTATGCCGCCAACTTGCGTGAAGCTTTGGCTGTACGCCGTGCCCGCAATTCCAGCCGGGATCGTCGCCGGATTGACGGTTATCGTCTGGCAATTGATGACCAGCGTGTAACTGCTAGAGCCTGTGCAGCCGTTGGAATCCGTCGCAGTGACCGTGATGGGGAAGCTGCCGGGTTGCGTCGGCGTTCCTGACAGCGCGCCGCCAGCGAAAGTGATTCCGGTTGGCAATTTCCCGGTCAAGCTGAAGTTCGTTGCTCCAATGCCGCCAACTTGCGTGAAGCTTTGGCTGTACGCCGTGCCCGCAATTCCAGCCGGAATCGTTGCCGGGGTGACGGTGATCGTCTGGCAATTGACGACCAGTGTGTAATTGCGGCTGGCGGTGCATGAGTTCGAATCAATTGCCGTGACGGTGATGGGGAAACTGCCCGGTTGTGTCGGCGTTCCAGAAAACGTTGCGCCTACAAATGTGATTCCATTTGGCAAGGTTCCGGTCAGATTGTACGTGACACCTCCGACGCCGCCAGTTTGCGTCAAGGTTTGGTTGTAAGCCATGCCCAGCGTTGCCGTAGAAAGCGTCGCCGGATTGATGGTGAATCCCTGGCAGTTGATCAGCAGCGTGTAATTGCGGCTGCCGGTGCAACCGTTGGCGTCTGTCGCGGTGACTGTAATGGGGAAGCTTCCGGTTTGCGTCGGCGTGCCGGAAAGCGTTGCGCCCGCAAACGTCAAACCTGAAGGTAAAGCGCCCGTTAAACTGAAATTGACAGCTCCAATTCCGCCGCTTTGCGTGAAGCCCTGGCTGTATGCGGTATTCGCCGTTCCAGCGGGAATCGTTGCCGGACTGACTGTGATGCTCTGGCAATTGACGGTCAGCGTGTAATTGCGGCTGACGCTGCAACCATTGGCATCCGTCGCGGTGACGGCGATTGGAAAACTGCCGGTTTGCGTCGGCGTTCCCGAAAGCGTCCCGCCGGAAAACGTCAAGCCAGCAGGCAGCGTCCCCGTCAAACTGAATGTCGTGGTGCCGATGCCTCCCGTTTGCGTGAACGCCTGGCTGTAAACGGTGCCCGCAGTTGCTGTAGAGATTGTCGCCGGATTGACAGTGATGCTCTGACAGTTGATGGCCAAAGTGTAATTGCGCGTGGTGCTGCAATTGTTGGCGTCGGTTGCCGTAATGGAAATCG
>CAYLJQ010000160.1:3135-11627 GCA_964383955.1 uncultured Heliomicrobium sp.
AATTGATGACCAGTGTGTAGCTGCGTGAACCTGTGCAGTTGTTGGAATCGGTTGCCGTAACCGTGATCGGGAAGCTGCCGGACTGTGTTGGCGTTCCGGAAAGCGTCGCGCCGGAAAAGGTCAACCCGGTCGGCAACGTGCCCGTCAGCGAAAAGCCGGTTGTGCCAATGCCGCCGGTTTGCGTAAAGGTTTGGCTATAAACGGTGTTTACAGTTCCAGCGGGAATTGCCGCGGGGTTTACCGTCAATGCCTGGCAATTGATGACCAGCGTGTAATTGCGGCTGCCGGTGCATCCATTGGAATCCGTCGCTGTGACGGTGATTGAGAAGCTACCGGATTGCATGGGTGTTCCGGAAAGTGTTGCGCCGGAAAAGGTCAGTCCGGTTGGCAACGCGCCCGTCAACGAGAACCCAGTCGTTCCGATGCCGCCCGTTTGCGTAAAGCTTTGACTGTATGTCGTGCCCACCGCTCCCGAAGGAATCGTCGTTGGATTGACCGTGATGTTCTGGCAGTTAATGACCAGCGTGTAGTTGCGGGTGGCTGTGCAGCCATTAACGTCGGTTGCCGTGATGGAAATCGGGAAGCTGCCGGTTTGCGTCGGTGTTCCGGAAAGCGTTGCCCCGGAAAACGTCATGCCGGTTGGGAGTTTGCCCGACTGGCCAAAGGTCACTGCGCCGATTCCGCCTGTGTGTGAAAACGTTTGATTGTAGGTCGTGCCAGCGGTTCCGGCAGGAATGGATGTCGGCGTGACTGAAAACGTCTGGCAGTTGATGACCAGCGTATAGCTGCGACTGCCTGTGCAGCCGTTGGAGTCAGTCGCTATGACATTAATCGGGAAGCTGCCGGTTTGCGTCGGCGTGCCGGAAAGTGTTGCGCCAGATAAGCTCAGTCCTGTTGGAAGTGTGCCGGTGATGCTGAATGTTGTTGTGCCGATGCCGCCGGTTTGCGTGAAGTTCTGATTGTACGCCGTGCCCGCCGTGCCGGATGAAATCGTTGCCGGATTGACCGTAATGGTTTGGCAGTTAATCACCAACGTGTAATTGCGGGTGCCTGTGCAGCCATTGGCATCCGTGGCAGTCACGGTGATTGGGAAGCTGCCGCGTTGGGTCGGCGTTCCGGAAAGTGTTGCGCCGGAAAAATTCAGCCCCGTTGGCAGCGTGCCGGTCAACGCAAATGTGGTTGTGCCTATGCCTCCGCTCTGCGTGAACGATTGGCTGTAAACCGCGCTTACTGTTCCTTCTGCGATTGTGGCCGGATTCACGGTGATGCTCTGACAGTTGATGACCAGCGTATAACCGCGACTGCCGGTGCAACCATTGGCATCTGTCGCTGTCACCGTGATGGGGAAACTGCCGGATTGGGTTGGCGTTCCGGAAAGCGTCGCACCGGAAAATGTCAATCCGGTAGGAAGCGTGCCCGTCAATGCGAATGTCGTGGTTCCAATGCCGCCGGTTTGCGTGAATGTCTGGCTGTAGGCTGAGTTCACTGTTCCCGTCGAAATTGTGAGTGGATTGATCGTAATGCTTTGGCAGGCAATGACCAGCGTGTAGTTGCGATTGCCTGTGCAGCCATTGGCATCAGTCGCAGTAACAGTAACGGGGAAGCTGCCGGTTTGCGTCGGCGTTCCGGAAAGTGTTGCGCCGGAAAATGTCAATCCTGTGGGAAGTGTGCCGGTTAAGGAAAATGTGGTTGTGCCGATTCCACCGGTCTGCGTGAACGTTTGCGAATAGGCGGTCCCTGCCGTTCCGGATGGGATCGTCGCCGGATTGACAGTGATGCTTTGGCAATTGATGGACAGCGTGTACGCCCGGCTGCCGGTGCAACCATTGGCGTCGGTTGCGGTGATTGTGATCGGATAATTGCCTGTTTGCGTGGGCGTGCCGGAAAGCGTTGCGCCGGAAAGCGTGATTCCGTTGGGAAGCGTGCCGGTCAAGCTGAATGTCGTTGTTCCATTGCCGCCAGTTTGCGTAAAAGTCTGGCTATACGCGCTTCCAGCCGTGCCCGATAGAATCGTGGTTTGATCAATCGTGATGACCTGACAATTGACGATCAGTGTGTAATTGGCGCTGCCGGTGCAACCATTGGAATCCATTGCAGTGATAGTGATCGGGAAACTGCCGGATTCTGTGGGCGTGCCGGAAAGCGTGGGATCGCTGAAGGTCATTCCATTGGGCAATGCGCCTGTCAAAGAAAATGTGTACGGCGAAATTCCTCCGCTGGCAGAAAACGTTTCACTGAAACCTGATCCCACCGTCCCGGATGAAATTGTCGCTGGACTGACGTTGATTGACGGACAGGCAGTGCAAGTATTCAGCAGTATCGTGATGGTGTCGCTGCCGCCGTCTGAAGTCGCAATGTCCAGTTTGCTGTCTTCGTTAAAGTCCGCCAGCGCGACGTGTGTTGGCAACAGGCCTTTGTTTACCGGAGTGGGCGAGCCGAATCCGCCACTTCCGTTGCCAAGCAGGATTGTCGTGTTGGCGCTGTTTTCATTGGAAATGGCAAGATCCAGAATTCCGTCCAGGTTCAGATCTCCGGTGGCGACTCCCATTGGCGCAGAGCCTACGGCGTAAGGTGATCCTGCGGCCTGGCTAAATCCGCCACTTCCATTGCCTAACAGCACGGCCACGTTGTTGCTCAAGCGATTGCAGACCGCCAGGTCCAGGTTGGAATCGCCGTTGTATAGGCCCATCGCAATGTAAGAACTGAATGAGCCCACCGCAATTTCGGAGCCTGCTTGCGTGAACCCGCCGCTTCCATTGCCCAGAAAAATGGACACGGTGCCGCCACCCAAATTGGCGACCGCCAGATCGGAATTGGAATCCCCGTTAAAATTTCCGACGACAGCATGAAAGGGGGCAAAACCACCGGCAAGAGTTGACGTGCTGAATGTGCCGTTCCCATTGCCAAGCAAAATTGTCAGGTTGTTAGATCCGCCGTTGGTCGTGACAAGGTCCAAATTTGAATCGGCGTTGAAGAAGCCTTTTACGACTGTGCGCGGAGCGTCGCCCACAACAATTGGCAGGCCTGCTGCTGTGAAGGTGCCATCGCCATTTCCCAGCAAGATGCTGACATTATCGGAAAGCTGGTTACACACAGCGACGTCTTGTTTGCCGTCGTTGTTGTAATCGCCGATTTCGGCTGTGACAGGCTGGTCTCCCACAGGAATGGGCGAGCCAAAAATTGTGAAATTCCCTGTGCCGTCTCCAATAAGGATCGTGATCGAATCTGAATCGTAGTCCGTGGAGATAATGTCCAGATGGCTGTCAGCATTGATATAACCGATGGCTACATAATGAGGATTGTCTCCGGCAGGTTCCGGAGAGGTTGGAGCTGCGGCAAAGCTCGGCGATGAACACCCTGTGAAAAGGGCTTTGGAACTGCCGCTGGCGCCAAGCAGAAGCGAAAGAGAGAGAAGCTCTTTCGCTGAATATCGTCCAAATATCTGTTCCGCCAAATTGTTGCCGCAAAAGGGATCAGGCTGATTGCTGGCTGATTTCCCGGTGGGGGTCGATGAGATCGAAAACGAACTTGCCACCACCTGGCTGCGGTAATCGCTGAAAACAAATGTTGCCAGTGCGAATAACACGATTGTTATTCCAGCGCGAACATAGATTGGCTTGCTCATTATCAAGAAAAACCTCCGGGAGATATTGTCTGCGGCACAGCAGAGCCAAGGCTCTTTTTGTCTTTTTGGCTACAGGTTCTTACTGAATGATTTATCTATCCACCATTCACCCACATGAATCTCAATGTGGCTTTGATCCAATTATGGGGAAGCCTGGATTTTGTTCATGGCACAAGGCTATCGCTTAATACCAATCATGTCATGGGCTTCGATAGTCCGGTGGGGTCGGAGAATAATTATGGGGACTGTTTCCAACGTGATTCGCGAATCATTTCAAAGGCAATTGGCTGCAAGTCTACGGAGAGAATCAGAAACAATTCAGCACCCGCCGCCAATGCATCAGTAAATGAACTGCATTTACTTTGCTTTGAAAATCTACAACTCTCCGAATCAAGTTTACGGAGAGGCTTATAGCATGTTTGTACAGGATTGTCCTACAATTTCTGCTGCCTTGTCCGGCTTTTTGCGAAGTATTATCCCGTCAGAGGTTAATTAGACGGGGAAGATCGTTCTGGGTGGGAAATGGGATACCAGATTGGTGGTGAAGCAAGCAGAACGTAACGGAAGGGGACAAAAACAGGAACAGGGCGCCAAAAGCGCCCTGTTCCTGTTTTATTGCAACAAGTTAGAAGCCCCAGTCGTCGTTTTACGGCGCAAAGCTGCCGGAGACATCAACGACCAGATGGGTGGATGTCAGTGCGTAAATCTTGAATGCGCCATCCGGTCCCAGGCCCACGGTGTAGTGACGATTGAAATTCACCCCTGCCGCGTAGTTTGAGGTCGTTGCATTGGGTCGCATGGCGTTGCTAGGCCAGAACGTCAGGAAACCTCCCGCTGCCGGAGAGACAGTAGTGGCGTTGCCGACAATTGCCTGCGCCGTTGCCGGTATCGTGCAAACGCCACGAGCCGTTTGCGAAGTTTCTGTTGTGGCCGGAAGTGCAATGCCGGGCATAAAGCAGGCGGATTGCCCGCTGCGTGTATCCAGCAATCGAGCAGGCGTCATCGGACTGAACAGCAAACCGATGCCGACTGTGTCAGAAGCGTCTGCGCTGTAATAGCCCAGCACATCAATCACCAGATCGGTTTGTTGCAAGCTGTAAATCTTGAACTGGCCCGATGGCGACAAGCCCACGGTAAACGGCGAGTTTAGCGTCTGGCCGGATTGATAATTCCCGCTGGCAATGACAGGTCTTGTGGCATCAGCGGGGAACAAGGTCAGGAAACCTTGCGCTGCCGGGCCAACCGTCGTGGCATTGCCAACCAAAGCCAACGCCGTTGCTGGAATGCCACAGATGGCATTGCCTTGCTGCAAGACATCGGTGGTTGCCGGGATCGGAGTTCCAGGCGTAGTGCAAGCCGTTTGCATGGAACGCGTGTCGAGCAAACGAACCGGCGCTGGCAGCGGATGGAAGAACAACCCGCCCGCACCCGGAGGCGCAAAGTATCCCGTGATGTCCACCACCACGTCCGTGGTTTGGAGCGAGAACACCTTGAACGCGCCATCCCCGGCGCCCAAGCCGACGGTAAAGACATTGTTAAGCGTCTGCCCGGTCTGGTAATTGGAATTTGAGACGCCCGGGTTTGCCGCCGTGCTGGGATAAAGCGTCAAAAAGCCCGTGGCAACAGGACCAACGGTGGTGATGTTGCCGGTGACGGCTGCGGCATTTGCGGGAATGGATAGCATTTCGCAAGTGACACGTGCCGGAACCGTTAGCGAAGTTCCGCCGGTAATTGGAGTTCCGGGCGCTTGGCAAGCAGTTGCCGAAGCGCGCGTGTCTACCAATCGAACCGGATGCGCCAAGGGATAGAACTGCAAACCGGTGCCGCTGATAACGACCGTGTACGATCGCGTGCCCATGCAATTCAAGCTATCGGTCGCTTTGAGTGTGAAGCTAAAAACTCCGGTCGTCGTTGGAGTGCCGGTCAGGTTGGTTCCAACGATATTCACTCCGTTGGGCAACATTCCTGAATTCAATGTGAATGCATAACCCGGTGTGCCGCCAGTCGCGCTCAGGGCTTGTGTGTACATCGTGCCGACAAAGCCATTGGGCAAGCTGGCAGGATTCACCGTGATTGGCATGCAGCCGGGGTTTATGACCAGTGAATATGCCTGTTCGCCAAAACAGCTTCCGGTGTCATCGGTGGCCCGGACAGTGAAATTGAACATGCCGGACGCAGACGGTGTGCCGTCAAGCAATCCGCTTGCAGACAGGTTCAGGCCGCTTGGTAACGAACCGACCGGGATGGTGAAGTTGTAAGGTGCAACACCCCCACTCGCCATCAATTGCGTGGTGGGATACAGCGTACCGGATGTGCCTGCTGTCAACGTCGTGGGCAGGATTGTGATTCCGCATCCAAGCTGAATTTCCCACAAACCACGACCATGCGTGGCGATTCGCAAAATGCGATTGGCTTGCTGGATTTTTATATCGAACACAGCCACGCGCGGCAGCCCTACGCCAAACGGCAGCCAGTTGGCTCCGCCATCGGTCGAGCGGTAAACGCCAATGTCTGTGCCCGCGTAAATGTGCGTCGGGTTGGCAGGGTCAATTGCCAAACCATTGACCGGAACATCCGGAATGCCGCTGCCTGCCGGAGTCCAGGTTGGACTGGCATTGCTCAAGTTTGTGGTTTTCCAAACGTGCTGGTTGGCAGCTACGGCAAATCCTGTGTAGCCCACATAGGCGATTTCAGGGTTTGTCGGATCAATCACAATGCGACCGACAAAACGAGCGGGCATGCCTGCTGCCGTGACGTTGGTCAGCGTGGATGATCCGGTGGTTGTTCGCCAGATGGTTCCATTTTGCAATCCAACGATGCGGATGTTGTCGTTTGATGGAGCAATACCAATGGCAGAAATCGGCACGGAGGCAACAATGGGTTCCTGGCTGACTTTGGTCATGGTTGCGCCGCTGTTCGTGGAGCGGTATAGCACATCAGAGCCAAAATACACCGTGTTTGGATTGCCCGGCCCTAGAGCCATAGGCGCGTAAAATAGAATTGCCGATGCGGAACAGGTCATTCCATTCGGCGTCGAACCGCTGAAGCCGCATCCAAAAAACGTCCAGCCGTTATCTACAGCATTGGCGGTGTTGGTCACGCGCGAGTACCCCATTGCGTTCGTCTGGTTGAAGTACGTGTGGTACATCGTCACATTGGTTGTATTGGCGGCGTTTTTATCAATCAAAGCATGACCGCCATCGCCGAAATCGGCGCGCGTCCAGGTATCGTTCGGTTGCAGGAAGTTGGTTCCGTTGTCCTGCGTTCCACCAATTGTGAACCGAGGATCGGTCGGGTGCAGGTCAAGGCTCTGGAATTGCGTGGCGGCAAAGCCGGCAATGTTCTGGCTTGTCCACGAAGTTCCGCCGTTGGTGGATTTGTACACGCCGCCGTCGGTTCCCATCCAGGCGATGTTGGCGTCGGAAGGGGCAAACGCCGCCGCGTGATTGTCGGCGTGAACTCCGTTGGCGACGTTGGTAAATGCCGTGCCTCCGTTTGTCGAACGTGCGATCAAACGAGAGGAAGCGCCTGTGACGTTTCCGCCGATCAAAACTGTGTTGGCGTTATTGGGTGCGACTGCCAAGGCAATATTGTAAGAACATTGGCCTCCACAGAAACCGTTGGCGGCGGTCAGCACTGCCGACCAAGTTGCTCCGCCATCTGTTGAAACGCGCAATCTGCCATTACTTTCCCCGGATGCCGCATACACTGTCACGGTTCCGCCGGAAGAATGAAGCGCCAGTTCCGCGCGAACACTTGCCAGCGACAGCGTTCGCGTAAACGTGGGAGTTGCAGCAAGCGCATCTGTGGAAACGAAGATCCCGCCGCCAGTGCCTCCGCCCGCCGGATTGATCGCAGCATTGACGGTCACCAGCACCCGGTTCGGATTGTTCGGGTCCATTGCCACATCGGTGTGTGGGAAATTGCCGACGACAACGTTGGTTCCGGTTGCAGTTGCCATTTTGGTGAATGTGCAAGCTCCAGTCGCATTTGTGGAACGGAACAATCCGCGTCCGGGCAAAGGAGGAACCGTGCCGCCGCCAAAGGCTTCGCAACCCAAACCGCCGATTCCCGAAGCCGTCCCGGCAAAAATGATGTCCGGGTTGGTCGGATGCACAACGATTCTGCCGACTGCGCGACCCGTGAAAACATCGCTCGCGCCATCAGAATTAAACGGGCCGTTCAAAACAGGAGTGGTATCGGCATTGTTGATGCGGTAAATGCCCACACCAAAAAAACTGTCGCAGGAGTTTTGCGGCTCGCCGGTTCCCACATACACGATGGTAGGATCGGACGGCGCAATGGCAATCGTGCCAATGGCCAATGACAGGGCCGAATCGAAAATTGCCGTCCAACTGGCTCCGCCGTTTAGTGTGCGATAAACGCCGCCTTGTGCCGTGCCGACGTAAACAATGTTCGGATTCGTTGGGTGAATGGCAATGGCTGTGGTGCGTCCGCTGACTGCGGTGGTGGTGCCTTCGGTTTGCCCGTTGGGAATTGGCGAAGGACCAATTTCCGTCCAGTTGGTTTGATCAATTTGCGCCGCGCGAGTTTGGTATTGCTGTTCCATCATACGGATTGCCGCAATGCGACGATCCGGGCGGTCATACGGCAATCCGCGCAGCAGGTTGATGTTTTGCTGCCGCTTGTTCAGGTACTCGTCCTTTTCAATCAGGCCGCGCGCAAAGGGCGGCATATCCGGGTCCTCTTCCTCTTCTTCTCTTTCTTTCACAGCGGCCTTCTGAGATTGATCTTCGCTGCGGTTCACTCGTTCGCGATTCTGTTGTTGCGGGCGGCCAGTTTGCGTTCGGCCTTGTTGTTGAAACGCTCCAGTCTGTTTTGCCAGCATCAATATGGCTGACGCAAA
>CAYLJQ010000161.1:0-11625 GCA_964383955.1 uncultured Heliomicrobium sp.
AACGCTCTTCTTGTTGCCCAGTTTTTGCAGGGCAGCATTGAAATCATTCAGATTGCTGATGGGCTGGCGAGCAATTTCTTCGATCACCATTCCACGTCCCAAACCTGCCACGGCGGCGTTGCTGTTTGGGTCAACGCTGACAATGACCACGCCTTTGGCGCTGGCAGAAAGCCTATAGCGTTGGGTCAGTTCAGGGGTGATGTTTTCGACGCGAACGCCGGAAAGCACTCCCTCTGCTTCACTACCCTGGCCGCCGCCGGATTCTTCGGGTCGGCCAGCCTTTGCTAAAAGATCATTTTCAATCAGTTTGGCAGACATTTCGCGTTCGGTACCCTCGCGCCAGACCTTGAATTTAACTGTTGTGCCGGGCGGAGTTTGCGACGTCAGGTTGCGAAGTTGGTCGCTGTCTTCAAGGCGCTGGCCTTGAAATTCCGTGATGATGTCACCGCGTTTGACTCCGGCTTGTGCGGCTGGCGAATCGGGACTGACGTTTTGAACGAAAGCCCCTTTGGTTCCTTTGTAACCGAAAGCTTCAGCCAGTTCCGGCCTCACCGGAGTGATGGAGACGCCCAAAAGCCCACGACTGACTTTGCCGTTGCGCAGCAATTGGTCCATGACGTTGCGAGCGTCTTTGGTAGGGATGGCGAATCCGATACCGATGCTGCCGCCCGTCTGCGACAGGATTTGTGACGGAATGCCAATCAATTCGCCGCGTAAGTTGACCAGCGCTCCACCGGAATTGCCGCGATTGATCGCAGCGTCTGTTTGCAGAAAGTTTTCATACGTGTTGTTGCCTCCCGATGGAGAACGGCGGCCTTTGGCACTGATGATGCCCATCGTTACGGTTTGGCCGACGTCCAATGGGTTGCCGATTGCCAGGACAATGTCGCCCACTTCGACACTTTCGGAATTGCCAAAAGGAACGGAGGGCAGACCTGTTGAATCAACTTTAATAACGGCAATATCACTGGGCGGATCGGTGCCGATGACTTTTGCCTGGAAGGTACGCCTGTCGGCAAGCTCGACTTCGACTTTGTCAGCGCCTTCAACGACGTGATTGTTTGTGATGATGTAACCGTCCGGGCTGACGATCACTCCGGAGCCAGTTCCGATGCGCTGCAAAGGAGCGCGTCCCTGTGGCTGTTGCTGCCCCCGAGGGATTACTCGTCGCCGGGGAACGTTTTCATCCTCGTCTTGAGGCGGGTTGCCGAACAATTCGCCAAAGGGATCAAAGGCAAAGGGTTGCTGCTGTCTGCGTCCACTGACATTGACGACCACGACGGCGGGCGTGACGGCTTTGGCGATGGAAGAAAAGCCGCCGTTCAGTGTGATTTGCTGGTTGACCTGCGAATCGGATGAAACGTAGATCGGAACTTTGTTGCCATCACCGCTCTTGAACCAGCCACGCGAGGTGGCCGCAGAGCCGAAAACTGCGCCGATCAACAAGACCCCGGCGGCTATAAGGCTCATCAAGGTCCAATTCATGCGATGGCGACGATTGACGTTGATGATTTGATCGAATTCTGTTTGCATACCTCTCGCTCCTGTTTGCGTCTTCAGAAATGGGCAACCTGTCATTCAGTCATCAGGACAAGTGCCGGTTAAAAACTTACGTTTTTGTGAACGCGGAACATCTTAGCAATGGCTATTTTCCATTTCAAGAAACTGTTTTTCCTTGCTCGTAAAAAGTGTTTGCGCAGTCATTTTTCCTTCATGTCATTCAAAGATGCTAAACCAATGTTGAAGAACGATAAACAATAATAACGCACCAATTACCGCTTGACGGACTTTGGGTCGTTGGCTAAGATGCGCTGCGGATACGGTGCAACTAGTCAATCAGCGGCAATAACCGATCCTCCTCACTGGTTTTGATTATCAGTTGCTTTCTCAAATTGCCGTGCCTCACAAATCTTAATGATCCAGGGTTCGATCTAAGACCTGATAGAAAAAAGTAGCTGGTGCCCCATGGTCTATAGATGCCTGTAACCCTCGATTTAGAGTGAAAGAGAATGATTGAGGAATGAATAAAAGGATGAGTTCGTCAAACCCCATTCATCATCATGATGTGCCCGCCAATCCATCTCATCGCACTCAAGTCGTGGTTAATAAAGTTCGCAGTCGGCAGGAGACCTCGATGAAACCATAAGTATACGCTCTTCTGCTCTCTGCTCCATTTCAAATTTATTACCGTGGGTGTGGTGCTCCAACACATTAAACCGGGTGCTCCAATAATTTACCTAATATCTATCGGATAGCCGTCTTTATAAAGGCGTGTCTTTGCAAGTCGTATCTGAATTTGTGCCGAAGTGTGGTCCAAAGCTTGTACGCGGACCTATAGCTTATATTTTTGTGTTGAGGCTTTATTTGGTAACTGGGCGAAAGTCCAGCGGGAAGAGGTAGAAAATCTTAAATGGCAGCCGCAGGGCAGATGAGGCTCTACGGCAACATCTCCTCGCCATAGAAAAAGGAGTCAGAATAACAATGGCTGGTCGCGAATACATTTTCAATTTGTACCGTAGGACGTCACGTCATACGGTTGTTGTTGCGCTAGTTGCCGTTCTTTTAGCGGGCGCAGGTTTGATGAACTGGCGTCATCAGGCAGCGGAGCGCGGGGTAAGCGTAGCGACGGTGGCTTCTGCGACAGCAGTAAACACCGCATCGCTGGTTTCACTCAATGGGCGAACTTATGAACAGAGCGAAGGCGCACAGGGCGCAGTCCTCGGGGAATACGAGGGATATTTCGATGGCAAAACCAAAAGTTTTACCTTGAATCCCAAGAGTTCCAAAACGACAGGCGCGAAAGACTCTCGCCTATATTCCCGCAGTGATCCGAGCGGAGAAGTTCCACAAGGAACAGGGTTTGGTTTTCGCGTTGTTCGCAGCGCGTTTGTCAATAATGCTGACAATCCTCCCACTGTGACTGGTGAGATCGAGATCACAAATAACACGACTGCGACTCTGTACAATACACGAGTTGTGTTCACCTCTTTCAAGGTAGCCAACGTTAACGGCGCAGACGCAGGAAACCTGCCGGGAGGAAGCGGGTTTGCTTACTTCAATGATGGCCAGGTCGCGTACAACGGAAAACTTAGTGTTTCGCGCGAATATGGTGACATTGCAGCCGCAGGCAAATCCACACGTGTTTGGGCTTTCGCTGTTGCCAACACGCCGCCAAGCTTCTTTTTTGCCTATAAGGTAATTGCCGATTTAGGGGTGGCTGCGGAAAGCGTTGCTCCTGCTGCTGTGCAGGTCAACGGTTCGACGGGAACCAGCGTGACAATCACTGGTCGCGGCTTCACGGGAACACCGACGGTTGAACTGGTTCCGGCAAGCGGATCTCCAATTGCAATGACCGGCGTTACGGCAACGGCTACTTCAATTACTGCTACGGTTCCAGCAGGAACGGCGGCTGCGATTTACAGTGTGCGCGTTACCAATCCTGGTGGAACAGCAGGCGGTGCAGGTTCAAGCTCGATTCGGGGCCGACTGACTGTGACGGGGGTTCCGGCAACGACATTGAGCGGAACAATTCCAGGTGGCGCTTTTACTGGCGGCGGAGCTTATTTGGTTTCGGGAAGTGCCACAATCGGCTCTTCGACTCCGATTCCGGCTGGCACAGTTGTTTACATCGCTGGCGGCGCAACTCTTTCCATTGCCGGTGGCGGAATCGTCAATGCTGATGGAGGCATTCCGGGCGTTACTCCGGCAGCGGGGCAAATCGTTTTCACGGCTCAGCGCGCTCCCGGAGCTTCAATCCCCACCAATGGCGCGTGGGGTGGAATTGACGCCACAGCGGCTTCCACTTCTACGATGACAATGCGCAACGTTGTGGTCGAATACGGCGGTGGCACAGGTCTGGCGGGAATTAACTTGAGCGGTTCTGGACGCACGCTGCGCTTCACGGACGGTATCCTGCGCAATAGCGGAGGTTCCGGATTGCGAGCCAGTGGCGCTGGCGACAGCGTTGTTGGTTTTGCTCGCAACCGAGTGGAAAGCAATGGCACGGCTCCAACTGATGCGGCGATCCTGCTGAGCGGAAATGCTGCGCTTGGATTGTTTGACCTTCCAGCGACTGGAGCGACGGTTGCCACCAGCGTTGGTGATGCTTCCTACTATTATTCGTCAGGAAATGATTTTGCGGGGAACCAACTCAATGCGGTTCGCATTGGTATCACGTCTGATGCTACATCGAATGATTTCAGCAAATCTGGCGTGTTGGTTGGCCAGGGAGCAACGCCAATTCAAATTGCAGGCGATTGCTCGAATCCAGCAATTGTCGGTGCTGCTGCTCCTGCGGCTCCTGCTGAATTGACGATTGCGCCCGGCGCGAACATTCAACTTGCAGCGGACCTCAATTTCCAGGCAGGCGATTACGCCACAAACCTGGTCGGTTGCATTGCTGCGAATGGATATGCAGGCGCTTATCTGGGGGCTCAACCCGGAGCTCCTGTCGCAAATCAACTGATTTCCTTCGACAAAATTCCCAATGGTGGCAATTTTGGCGCGATCTTCTTCGCTCGCAACGCGATGGCAAATTGCATTTTGAATTATGTCAGCGTGAAAAATGGCGGCGCGGCTTCTGCTTGCAGCCTGGGCAATGCCGAAGTGATTACAGACGGCGTGAATGTGCTGGTTACGAATTCCCAGATCAGCGATAGCGCCACGGGCGGCGTTTTGGCAATCAGTGGCGGCAAGCTTGATACGCGCGGAACGACCATCACCAACACCACGCCGATTATTGATACGATCGTCGGCGGCCAGCTCGGCGATGGCAATCCGTCATCGAAGGTAAACATCATTACTCCGGCGGTTGTCACGGCTGATCCAAACGGACGCGGCGTCTATTTTGTTGACTCAGCCAGCTCTGGCAACTACATCCGCTTTTTCAACACCTCGCGCAACGCTGTCACCGTGGGCACGACAAAGGTCGCTCCTGGAACTATTCGGACAGTTGTTGGCGGCGGGTTGGATGGCGCAGACAACATTCCCGGACGGTCGGCTGATCCTGGAACCGTTACAGGTCTGGGAGTCAGTGCCAATGGGGAAATCCTGTACTTTATTGACTCCATTTCCGCGGTTGTCCGCGCCTGGAATGCTTCAACCAGCGCCAAGACCATTGGCGGCACAAGCATAGCCGCAGGCAACGTCGGAACCTTATCTACTGGGCCGTCAGGTTCCAATTTTGGCTCTACGTTGAACGCTTTGGCGGTTCACCCGACCACTGGCGATGTTTACGTGGCTGATGCCACAGCAGGCATTAACCAGGTTTTCAGAATCCCTGCCGCAGGCGGCACGGCAACTTCTTTTGCTGGTAATGGCGCAAATTCACAGCGCAATGATCCATTGACCAACGGTACGGCCGCAACTGGGGTTCCGCTGATTCAACCGCGCGGATTGACGTTCGATCCGGCAGGTAATCTGTATATTGCTGATACCGGTCACGGACGTATTGCTCGTGTCACTGGCGGCAACATCTTTTCAGTTTATCAATTGGATGTTCCTCCGCCTCCGGGCTCGTGGAACAATCCATTTATTTCAGGGTTGGCTTTCTTTGGCGGCAAGTTGTACGCCGCGCTTGGCAACCAGCAGACCATCGTAGAAGTGACCAACCCAGCGACCGCTTCGGCTTCCGGGGCTGTTGTTTCGGGAACACTGGACGCTTCCTGCGATTATTCTTCCTCAACATGCGGAGACGGCGGATCAATTGATCAGGCCGGATTCAATATGCTTGGAAGTACGGCAACGCCGCCGCTGGCTGGCATCGCGTCTGACAGCAAGGGTATTTTTGTTCTGGATCAAGGCATCACGTTCCGTGGCCGCATTCGCTATATGAATTTGAGCGCGAGTGAGGTCGAAGTTGCGGGTGTGGCGATTCCTGCCAACAATATCAACTCGGTTGCCGGAACCGGCTTGGCGTCGCCTTTTGACGGAAGCCTTGCCTCCAGCGCTGATTTATTCGCGCCTGCCAGTGCAACAGTTGATGCCAACGGCAATATTTGGGTGACGAACGCGACGGTCAGCCGTCTGCAATTCGTCAATTGCAGTGCAGCGCCCGTGACAATCTTTAATGGCACGCAAGCGCAGCAAACAGTCGCTCCGGGAACGATTGTGACGGTGAATAAGGATGTCGGTAGCGGCCCGACCGATGGCGCTCCGGTCAATACAGCGTCCTTTGATACACCGCAAGGCATTGTCGCGACTTCTCAGGGAATCTTTATTGCGGATTCCAGAAGAGGGCCGACCATTACGACAATGTCACGTCGTACCGGATTGATCCGCTTTATCAACACGTCAGCAAGCGCAGTGACTTTCTACCCAACTGGCGGTACCGGAATTCCGACTACTGTTCCACCTGGAAACATTGCGACAATCGCTGGCGGCGGTATTGGTGACGTCACTGACGGAGCCAATCCATTTAGCGCCAGGTTCCTGGGACCGACCGATGTGGCAATTCACCCGACTACCGGTGATCTTTATATCGCTGACGCCGGGGAACAAACCGGTACCAGTGCCAGCAGCACGGCTGCTTCGCGTATTCGACGCATCAATCGTTCGACCGGAGCCGTTTCGACGATCCTGACCGGTGGCGTGAATGACGCTTACACCGGCGTGGGATTTGATTCAGCGGGTCGCCTGCTGGTCGCCAATGCTGGCCGCAAGACTTCTGCCACCAATTTCGGCAATAGCTCGATTTTGCGTGAAAAAGCTTCGGGACAGTGCGCTACCAACGCGACCGGATGTTTCGACACCATCTTGAGCGGCGGAACGGGATCCTTGCTTAAGAATCCGCGTGACGTGGCTGAAGGCAAGGATGGAGCGTTGTATGTGACCAATGCCGGACCTTCGGAAAACGGCAGAAGCGATAACAAGATTTTGAGGATTGTTATCAGCGGAACAACGGGCACAGCGACGGTCTTTGCAGGAACCACGCAAGGATACTCTGGTGATGGTGGTCCGGCTGCCAATGCGCAGTTGAACCTGGAAGCGACAGACTTCCAGACTTCCACATCAGGCACACGTTTCGACGTTCGCGTGAATATCGGCATCAGCGTGACTCCGAGCGGGGAAATTGTCTTCTCCGATTCGAAGAACAACGCAATTCGCCGAATTCGCTAAGCGCGCGGAGATTTGGTGAGGCGGGTTGAAAAGCCTGCCTCACCACAAGCAATAATTGTTATAAAAACTCGGAGGCATTGATCTCATGAATTTAACAAAGATTATGGCTCGCGCTGCTAGCGGAATCGCCGTCCTGCTTTTGGCAACTGCCATTTCGGCTGTTGCGTTTGCCCAGGACAGCCGTGGCGACGAAAACTATGCCGTTTTTGTTTCCCAGCGCAATGGAGCCGCAGAACTCTACTTGATTGATTTGAATACTCGACAGGTCAGCCAACTGACCAACAGTGGGCGCGGACATCTGACTCCGGCCATTTCTTCCAATCGTTCAATTGTTTTCGCTTCGCGCGAAGGCAGCAATTACGAAATCTTCAGTGGAACGCTGGGGCCTGCCTTGCGCACGCGCCGTCCAACGCTGGTTGGCATCAATCGTCTGACCATCAACACCGAAGATGAAACCGCCGTGTCCACAACGCGCGATGGCGTTTGGGTTTCTTTCATGTCATCCAGCGGCATTGAACTGATGACCGCCGGTGGACTGGAACGCAAAGTAATTGTCCCGAAAGCGGAACTGGCCACGGAATTTGGCCCGTCCATTTCGCCGGATGGTTCGCGCGTGGCATTCGTTTCCAATCGCAGCGGCGAATACGAAATCTGGGTGTATTCCACACAGAACAGCGAAATTCGCCAAGTCACCCGCAGCGGAAAAGTTACTGGCGGATTGAGTTGGGCTGCTGACAGCAAACAGGTTGTCTTCAACACAACGGCAACAGCCAGCGCAGCCAGCGGCATTGCATTGGCAAACGTTGAAAACGGAAGCTTCCGCGTGTTAACCGACAAGGGCGATTTTAATGGATCGCTTTCCGTGCGCAGCGACCGTATGTTATTTACTTCGACGCGCGACGGCGACGCGGAACTTTATCTGCTCAATGTCGGCTCTGGCTCGGTTGAACGTTTGACGTTCAATATGGGAATGGATGATGGGGCAGTTTTCGTGACTGAACCGGTTCGTCTGGCAAGACCAACGCGCTAAATCGGCGTCGAGTGGCTTAATCAAGTCTTTGGAAAGGACGCAAGGAAAAATCTCATGCAGATGCAGACCAGTACCCCGAAAATAGTCACCAAAGAGCAGGCTTCATTCACCGAACTGCTCGACAATACGGAAGGCATCATTCTCGATCTGGAGAACCTTCATTATTACACCCTAAACGCCGCCGCCGTTTATCTGTGGAAACAGTTGCGATCCGGTTCGGCCAATACGATTGAAAGTCTGACCGCGGCATTGGCAACTTCGTTCAACCTCAACGCCGATTTGGCGGAACTGGACGCGAGAGCGTTTTTGGATGAACTGGAAGGCAATGGCCTGGTTTTCTATTCGGATTACGGTGTGACGGTTTCAAATCGGGCGTTGGCCGAAATCAACGGCGAACTGCCCACGTATGAACCGCCGCAATTGAAACTGTCGAATTCACTGACGCAAGTCACGCTTTCCGGCTCTTCAACAATTGCGACAAACGCCATTGGCGGCCCAGCGTAATTCCAAGTCGGATTTTTGATTGCGGATTGCGCCACTCAGGCCGCAATCCGCAATCATCAGTCCACGATCCGCAATCAACTATGCCTGCCATCACGCTGGCGATTTGCGGCACTCAGATTTCACTCTCGGCTGGTTCGCCGCGTCTTGTTCGTCTTTTCGCCGATTACTTCCGCTATTACGATCCGCGCAGCTTTTCTTCTTCTGAAGCGCCAAAGACTCCGGCAACAAATCCTGCTTTTCATATCAATATCGAATTGCGAATGCGAGACAAACTGCCTTCTCGCGAAGTTCTCATTCCGCCAACCGCAGAACTCTTTTCCCAAACCGGAGTTCTTTCGATGTGGATTGAAAAGGAAAGCGAATCCGCAATCCGCAATCCGCAATCCGCATTCTTTTCAGGGCGCGTTTACTTTCACGTGGGCGTAGCCGCGTTTCGCGTTGAAGTCGAATCGGGAAAAATCGTCGGCTTGGTCACGCCCGAAGCAATGCAGTATCCGCACATTCTGGCGAATACGTACGCGCTGTTTGCTCTATTGCTGATGCTTCGTTCGCGAAGCCTGTACCATTTGCATGCTGCGGCAATCGTTTCTCCGATGGATGAGTTGTGGTTGATTTGCGGAGCGCAACGGGCAGGGAAGACAACGCTGACAACAGCGCTGGGACTGGCAGGCTGGCGACCGGTTTCGGATGACTCTCTCCTGGTTGGCAGAGATGAAACCGCAGCCTTTCTGACACCGCTGAAAAAGTATTTTCACGTCGGCGATGAACTGTTTCATCGCTGGCCGAAGCTGAACGAAGCCAGGAAACACCATCAATATCTGGATCGAACCTGCATCGGTGGGTTGGAGTTTTTTGGCTCGCGCGAACTGGCTGAAACCCGCTTCCGGAAAATTGACCACATCGTGTTGCCGCAAATCGTCAACGAACCGTCCAGCCGTCTTGAACCAATCCCGTACAGCGAAGCCTTGCTCCGTCTCGCCGAACAAAGCATGTTCTTCCAGCTTTGGCGCGATCACACTGCCAGCCAATGGCATTGGCTGAACGAATTGGCTGCCAATGCGCAATGCCATCGCCTGTTTTCAGCCCTGGATTTACTGGCCGAACCAAAACAAGCCGCAGAAGTTTTAAGCAAGCTTAGAGTGTAGACCGAACAAAAATCGAAGGGTTGTTGATTCCTTTGGCAAATAAGTAAACGCGATTGTCGGAAGGCGCAGCAGCCAGTGACACGTCGGTCGCGCCGGAATTGGGCAATTGTTGCCAGCCGCTCCAGGAACCGGTTTCACTGGCGATGTTGACGTAAGGCGCAAGGTCGTTGGCTCCTTTGATAAAAACAAACAACTGTCCCTGGTTGATGACTGCTGTGATCGGGGAATCGGTGCGGGCTGCGCCGGGAACTTCACCGTAAGGCGTCCAATCGCCGTCAAGCGTGCGGGTTCGCGTCAGAATCCGTTTGGAAGTCTGGCCTTTGATGAACAGGTAAAGTTCATCCTGAAATCCAACTACTGTCGGAGTGATGTCTGTGCTGCCTCCGCCAGGAACCAACTGCCATCCGCTCCAATACCGTCCGCCCGGAGCCAATTCGTTCAGGTAAATTCGGCGGTCCTGTCCAACCGCGCAAACCACCAGTCTTCCGTTGACGATGGCGCTGGTAACGGCGGTTGGAGTCAGCAAGCCGCCGGGAACTTCCTGCCAGGGCTGAACACTCTCCGCAGTGTCATCCAGCGAAAAAGGTTTGTACTGAATGCCACCTTCGGCTTTTACTGCAAAGGCGTGCATTTTCAGGTTGTGTTGGGAGCATGACAGCGCATGCGGCGTGGTAATGTTGAATGGATCCCGTTTCCAGCCTTGCCAGTTGCGCTGTTCTTCCGGGTCTGGCAAAGCAGATTGAGATTCGTCAGGTGTGCGCAGCCGGTTCATATAAATGCCACGGTCGTTGGAGCCTTTGCTTAACAACAGAACCTCACCATTTGGATCGGTTGCCGCTGCCGGAGCTCGGTCCGTCAGAAACGTTCCGGGGATTGCTGCCCAATCATTCCAGTTTGGTATGCGCGGTTTTTTGATGGCAAAGCAGGCAGCTTCCAGTTCCGTTCCCTGCAAGTTGAAACCTTGCGTTGACCAGCGACCGGGCACACGACCAGCCAGTTGTTGCGTGTATCGCTGACCATCCCACGCGACTTCCCAAAGATCGCCGGTCATTTCGTTGTTGACGATCATCTTGCCATACCGATTCAAAAACTGACTGGAACTCACTGAAAACACACGGTTTTCCCGCTCGCGGTCAAAAGAGATTTGCGTCTGGTATAACGTTGCGCCGCTTTGTGGAATGAACTGAATGTCTTCTGCCGCGAAACCAATGTTGGCCAGCAGTGTAATGGTCCGGTCGCTGCTGATGGCATAAACTTCTCCGCCATTCGGATCATCATCGCCGTAGCCTTCACAACCGACAATGATATTTTTCGCGTGCGGTCCAAACGTTGCGGGCGCCACAGCCACGCCTTCCAGCCGCAGGTGCATGTCAATCAGCAATTCCGCGGAACCGTCAGCCGAAACCAGATAAATTTTGCCGTCGGTTTCAACTGCGACCAATCGGCCTCCGAACTCGCCTTCGGTGTCGAATGCCATTCCGCCCCACAAACTGCTGTTGGGGCTGAGCTTCGTGAACACATCGGCCACCACATCGCCATTTACTGACAATCGCGAAATTTCCGTGTGCGGCCCGCGACCAACAAAGATGTCTCCTGGGGTAAATCCAGCAGCGACAGGCGGTCCGCTTTCGGGAACAATGACGATCTTGGATTCGACTTCGCGGAACATCTGGAAGTTTGGCGCAAATCGAGCCCGCGTGCCATCCGCCGCCACCAGATTCAAAATCTGCGTTCGGCCGCCCTCAAAACCCGACGGAGCGACCGAAACCACCAGCCGATCCAGCGCGGGGTGATAAGCAATGCCTTTCGGATTTGAAAATCCCAGTGTGG
>CAYLJQ010000162.1:0-11466 GCA_964383955.1 uncultured Heliomicrobium sp.
TTTAACGTCCAAAAAATGTGGGTAAAGGCAAGGTTACGAACCTGTCCCACCACAAGCGTCGCTGTACTGATTACCCGTGCCAGGCTTTCAGTCGTTCCAAACTCAAATTGAATTGCTTGATGCCGACCCACAGCAACACTGCTGCAATCAGGTGAGCGGCGGTAGAAACGATCAAAATCGAATAGCGAACGGCGTTGTCATCGTCAAAAACATGGTCGGTGAAAGACGCCACGGCCATCGGCCCTGCTCCCAGGCCAATCATGTTGACCACAAACAGATAAATCGAAGACGCTTGCGCTCGCATGGCGTTCGGCATGATTTGCTGAATTGCAGCGGGGGCCACACCAAACGGCGCGGCGGTGAAAAATGCGGTTGGGATCAACAGTGCAATCGCCCAATAAGCACTTGGCACAATCGGATAAAGCATTCCAGTCGGCACCCAAGCCAGCGAAACAATAAATCCGACTTTCATCACGGCATCGCGCGCGCCACGTTTGGCCATCCAGTCGGCGTACCAACCTCCGGCGGCAATTCCCAGTGCCCCAAAAACGGCAACAATGACGCCGTACCAAAAACCGATTTTTGCCTCGGACCAGCCGTGCGTGCGAACGAACATGGTGGGCACCCATCCGCTGGTTCCATAAGACGAAAATGACAGCAGCGCGAAACCAATGTTGTGACAGGCAAAGGTTTTCCAGTTCAGTTTCAAATAAGCGACGACTTCGTTCAGCGGCACCTGAGCGTTTTGCAACTTGCCTTCGGCATCCTGAATCTTTTTCATGCCGCGCCGCACGGGTTCGCGCACGGTGTACATCAGCAGCGCCAATAAGACACCCGGCAAGCCGACCACGAAAAACACGACCTGCCAGCCGCGCACTGCGCCCACAACCGGCAACTGCCAGATCGGACGCGCCATGAAAAATGCGATGGCCGAAGCGCCCAGAATGTTGGCGACTCCGCTGCCGATGTAAATTCCCATCGAGTAAACGCTGATGGCCGTCGCGCGCCGTTGCGGAGGAAAGTAATCGGCAATGATCGAATACGCCGCAGGTGACAACGCGCCTTCGCCGACGCCAACGCCAACACGCGCCAGCATCATCTGCCAGAAGTTTCTGGCCAAACCACACACGGCGGTAAAGAAGCTCCACACAACAAAGCCGACGGCGATAATCGTCCGTCGGCTTTTTGAATCGGCCAGCCGTCCCAACGGGATGCCGAAAAAGGTATAAAACAACGCGAAGGCTGGCCCCATCAGCAAACTCATCTGAAAGTCCGTAATGCCCAGATCGCGCCGGATAGGCCGAACCAGCAGATTCAGAATCTGCCGGTCAATAAACGAAAAGACATAAACCAGCGTCAGCACTGCGACGACGTACCAGGCGTAACCAATGGCCGGATACGGTTCTTCAACTTCAGTTTGTTCGGCCATTCGACATTCTCCGAAGGCATCCTTGGAGTGCTACGCTTTTGGCGTAGCTTTGGAAGTCACCGTCTCAATAAGCTCACTGGGCCAGCAGACGTTCGCAATTCAAAGGACTAGCAAAGCTGTGCCGAGCCACAGCACTCCAAAATGTTCAATTCAACGAAACGGTGAAAGGCACACCAGAAACTTTTGAATTTGATTTGCCGACTTCGACTTTCCGTGGAGCCGTCCTGCCATCAATTTCAAGCGCGAACTTCAGCGAGGCGACGTTCTTATCTACCTTGAAATCGAATCCGTCAATGTCTCCGTCGTTGGCCGATAAAAAATGAATGCGATGGTCGCCGTCCTTTTCGATCTTGTCCTGTTCGCGATTGACCACAACCGGAGCGCGTCCACCGCCAACACCGATGACTCGGCCACGCGGCCCGCGAACGACATGAGGCGCACGACCGGAACGAACCACTCTGCTTTCCGATTCGACATCAATCCGCTTCAACGATTTCAACTCGCCGCCTTCGGACAATACCGAGCCATTGAACCGATGCGTCGTGCCGTTCGTCGTCCAGCGCACGTGCCACTCGTCGCCTTCACGCCAGACGTAATAGCTGATTTCATCGCCTTTGGAAAAATCCGGCTTGCCGTCAAACGTCGAAACCGATTGCGCCATCGCCACCATCGTCGTAACAAACATCGAAAAAACAACCGCCAGAATCATCCGCTTCAGCATAAAGCCTCCTCACAGAAGAAAATCTTGCACGAAATCACACTAAGTTTCACAAAGAAGAGTTGGCAGTTTTGACTTTTGATACTTGCCTTTTCGCGTTGATTTCTTCGTGTTCCCTTCGTGTGCCTTCGTGGAAGAATCATTTGTTATTCAGTAACAAGCGTTCGCAACTCGTTCTTGATTTCGTTCAGCCGCTTTTTCAGAACCTCGAAATATTCCAGCGCACTGCGTCCAACTTTGCGGTCGGCGCTGCCCGCCATACGCGACAACGCACCAAGCTGATCAATCAACATCGGCTGTGGATAGGTGATCTGCGCCGTTGCCAGTTGCGAACGCAGTGATTGCAGTTTTTGCAGCTTGTCCGTTTGACCGGCAGACTTCTGAATTGCGCTATCAACCTGCTGCAAGGTTCGCCGCGCGTCGCTGGTCGTTTCCCGCACCGCCAACAACAGTTCAAGCTGTTCTTTCAAATCGGCCACCGTCACGCCGTCTTTCGCCAATCGCGGATCGAGCGTGACCTCCAACGGCACGGTTTGATTCCAAGAGTCGGTAGAAAGTCTGACTTTATATTTTCCCGGCAGCGCCAGCGGTCCGAATCCGTCGTATCGGAAATCCCAGGCGAAGCGGTTATGCCCTGCCCGTTTGGTCAAGCTGGCTGCCGCGCCGCCAAAGCGCGGCCCGCGCATTTCTTCCTCATCGCCAAGCGCGGCACCACGATTGGCTGGAGCTTCTGGTCTGCCAGCGCGGCTTGTCACAGTGCGAATGACTTTGTCCGCAGCGTCCAGAATTTCCAGTTTCAAATCGCCCGCCGGTTCTGCCGCTAACACGTAGTCAATCTGCGCTGCCGGCGCAGGATATTCCGGCGAAGCGCCTCGGCCTCCGCCGCCAGCCCGTCGAGTTCGAATCGCCGTTGCCGGTTTGAATAACGTCGCCGCCGAAGCCGCCACGGTGTCTGTAATTTGATGAAGCGGAGACACGTTATCCATAATCCAAAACGACCGGCCCATCGTCGAAAGCACCAAATCTTTGCGGTGAACTTTGATGTCCGTGATCGGTGTTACCGGCAAGTTTTGCTGGAACGATTGCCAGTTTTTGCCGTTGTCGAATGAGATGAACATGCCGAATTCGGTTCCGGCGTACAGCAAGCCTTCGCGGTCAGGGTCTTCGCGAACGACACGCGTTGGATAATCTGCCGGGATTCCATTTTTGCCGTCAGTCAGCCTGCTCCACGTCGCGCCATAATCGTTCGTCGAGTAAATGTAAGGCTGCCAATCGTTCAGCAGGTACCGATAGACAGCGATGTACGCAGAGCCTTTTCGATGCGGCGAAGGTTCTATGTTTTGAACTCTGCCGCCGGACGGCAAGCCTTTGGGCGTGACGTTCTTCCACGATTTGCCGTTGTCGCGCGAAACGTACACCAGCCCATCGTTCGCGCCCGACCACAACACGCCCGCTTCCAGCGTCGCTTCGCGGAAGGCGTAAATCGTCGAATAGACTTCTTCGCCGGTGATGTCGCGCGTGATCGGTTCGCCGCTGATGACTTGTTTATCGGGTTCGTTCGCTGTCAGGTCTGGGCTGACGACTTGCCACGTCACACCTTCGTCGGTGGAGCGATGCACTACGTGCGAGCAGTGATACAGCACTTTCGGATTGTGCGGAGACACTTCCATCGGCGACACGCGCTGGAAGCGATACAGAATGTCTTTGGGATTGTGTCCGTACCGGTTTTGCGGATGCACCCAGTAACTAACTGTCTGGCCGGTCTCGAAATTCGTGCGGTAAAACTCGCCTTTGCATGCGCCGTAAACGATGTTGGGATTGAGCGGGCTGGGCATAATCGGCCCGGTTTCGCATCCCGGCCCGGTTTTCCACAACTGAATCGGATCGTCAGCACGTTCCATTGTCGCAGGCAGGCTCGGCACAATCACCGTCGTGTTGTCTTGCTGCGCGCCGTACAGCAGATACGGAAATTGATTGTCCGTCGCAACCGCATAAATTTCCGCCGTCGGCTGGTTGTAAATCGTGCTCCACGTTCGCCCGCCGTTCAGCGTTACGTTCGCTCCGCCATCGTTCGATTGAATGAAAATTTCAGGGTTGTCAGGATTGATCCACATCCCCTGATTGTCGCCATGTGGCGTGCTCATTGGCCGAAAGCTTTTGCCGCCATCCGTGGATTTGTAGAAAGACAGATTGTTGACGTACACCACGTCCGCGTTTTTCGGATCGGCGTTGATGTAGGTGTAATAGAAAGGCCGCGCAATCAATCCGCCGGTTTTGTTGACCAATGCCCAGCTCGCTCCGGCGTCTTCCGAACGATACACGCCGCTCGCCAAGGTTCCGTCCGGATTGGTCGCTTCCAGCAACGCGTACACCCGCTGAGGGTTCGCCGCGCTGATGTCCAAGCCGACTTTGCCGATCAAGCCTTTCGGCAATCCATTGTCCAGATGCTTCCACGTATCGCCGCCGTCCGTGCTTTTGTAAATGCCACATTCCGCAGCCGGACCGCCGCTGACAATCGTCCACGGCTTTCGTACCGCTTGCCACGAACCGGCGTAAAGCTCGCTCGGATTCGCCGGATTCATCGCCAACGAAACGGCTCCCGTGCGGTCGTTGATGAACAAGACTTTCTGCCAGGACTTGCCGCCGTCTTTGGTGCGGAAGACTCCGCGTTCTGCATTGGCTCCAAACGGCTGCCCCAGCGCCGCGACATAAGCCACATTGGCATCGCGCGGATCAACTTTGACCGAGCCAATCTGCCCGGCTTCGCGCAAGCCGATATGCGTCCAGGTTTTCCCAGCGTCCGTAGATTTATAAACGCCCTTGCCCAAAATCACATTGCTGCGAATCGCCGCGCTGCCCGTGCCGACATAGACAACATTCGGATCGGATTCCGCCACCGCAATCGCTCCAATCGAAGCCGTCTCGAAAAACCCATCGGAGACGTTTTGCCAGTTCTGCCCGGCATCGGTGGATTTCCAAACGCCTCCGCCGGTCGCACCCATGTAAAACGTGTGCGGCTGTTTGCGATGCCCTGCCACGGCAGTGACTCTGCCGCCACGCGCCGGGCCGATCGAACGATAGCGCAAGCCTTGAAAGAGCTTAGCATCCACTTTGGCAACGGATTGCGGCGCAGAAAGAACCGCATCGCCTCGCGTGAAAAGCAGAAAACCAAACACCACGGCCAACATCAGGCCGAATCCCAGCCGAAGGCGGAACAGCGTAGCCATAAATCGAAAACTCCTGTTTGTAGAAGAATTAAGATGGAACGTTGATCAGCGATAAATAGGTAGCCAATCAAGCGAGGCCAATTTATTACAGGTCAGTGATTTGGTACAGAGTGTTTTGACTCTACCCGGTCGCTTCCGGTACCGCATCAAACCATCAACGCTTAGTCGGCGTCTTGGGCTTCGCGCCGGTTTTGATGATGAGTTCGGTCAACAGGTCTACGGCTTGGTCGAGTGGCAGGAAGTCTGCGATGTCAATCGGTGTGCGGCCCGTGGAGTTGCGTTCGTCCAGCGGAGCGCCTTTTTCGGCCAGGAAGCGGATCACTTTGCAGATTTCTTTTTGGTCGGCGGCGGGCCCTACGCCGGTGACTGTGGCGTGAATGACAGTGCTGCTGGTCGTGGTGACTGCCTTCACATCGGAATCAAACTCGAAGGCATATTTGACGACTTCGACGTTCGTGCTGCCTGCGGCTTGCATCAGCAGTGTTGTGCCGTCTTCGGCTTTGAGTTTGGTGTCAGCTCCGCCAGTGACTAAAAGTTTCATCACTTCCAGTTGACCGGATTTGGCGGCCAGGTGCAGCGCGGTGACTTCGCCGGCTGGTGGGCGAAACGGGCTTGCTCCAACGGAACCCGGAACTTTAGCGTTGCGGACGTTGGGATCAGCGCCTTTGGCCAACAGGCGTTTGACCAACTCGACTTCTCCCAATTGCGCGGCAATGTGCAGCGGAGTGTTGCCCCTGCGATCCGCGGTTTTGACATTTGCGCCGCCTTCGACCAAAGCGATGGCCGCTTCGCCGCCACGAAAGGCCACAGCGGCAATCAGCACAGGGGAACCGTCGGGCAGCTTGGAATTCGCGTCCGCGCCTGCCGCCAGCAAGGCTTTTACTGAAGCCGCGTCGTTTTTGACTGCGGCGAACATCAATGCCGAGTAGCCGGTTTTAGAAGTGATTTTAACGTCGGCTTCGTGTTTGATTAACAGGCTGACGACTTCGGAATGGCCTTCGGAAGCCGCCCACATCAACGCGGTTTGGCCTTTTTTCTGTTCGGTGGCGTTGACGTATGCGCCACGCTCAAGCAACAGCTTCACGATTTCGGCGCTGCCCGAATTTGCCGCCAGCATCAACGCGGTGCTGCCGTCCCAACGCGCGGCTTTCACGTCCGCTCCGGCGGCGATCAGCTTTTTGGCCAATACTGCGTTGCCGTTGTTGCAGGCCAACGTCAGCGGAGTTTCACCGTATTCGTCCGCCGTGTTGACCTTGGCTCCAGCGGCCAGCAGCAGTTCGGCGGCTTCGGTGTCGTCCAGGTAAATTGCCCATGCAAGCGCCGTTGCGCCATCCGGCTGGGCGGCATTCACATCGGTTTTGGATTTCAGCAAGGCTTTCAGCGCGACGTGATCCCGTCGTTTAACCGCATCGAGCAGGCTTGGCGGATTAGCAAGGCAAGTTGCCACAACCAAAATGATCGCGCTGAAGAGCAAAATGGTTTTTCGCATAAGACTCATTGTGGAGTGCGGCGTGAAGCGCCGCTTTGCCAACGAATTTTTCTCAACAGAAATTCCTGAGAAAGCGGCGCTTCACGCCGCACTCCAAATTCCAATTCATCGGCCTTCGCTGGAAGGCGGCACGATGCCTTTCAAGCGCATGTATACAGCCATGTAGCCGTACTCTTCGTTTGAGTGCGAAACGGTTCGGACCAGCGCGCCAACTTTGGTGCTTTGGCGCTGTCCCATCTGAACCAGTTTGACGGCTTCAGCGTCGGTGGTCAGTGAATCAAACGCTTTGTCGCACATCGCAAAGGATTCTTTCAGCGCGGCGACAAGATCCGCTTTGGCAGTTTTCGACGAAGCGCCCAACTGCTTTGTGTCGCCAATCAGCATTCCGCAGGTGCGGGCTTGCGAATCGGCAACGTGACCGATCAACTGGCCGAAGGTGCGCACGTCCGCCGTCGCTTTGAATGCGTAATGCTCTTCAGGCATTTTTTCTGCCATCTTGAGCAGATTGGTTTTGACGCCGTTGTACATCTGTTTGGCTTCGGCGCTGAGCGGATTCGCGGGCGCGGCTTGCGGAGCAGCGGCGGGTTGTTGCGGCGCTGGGTTTTGCGCGAACGCGACAGTGGCGAACAAGATTACGAGAAGCAAGGTCGAGTAACGGATCATTCTCTTTTCCTCCGAAGGAATCCTTCCACGAAGCCACACAAAGAAGCACGAAGGAAAAGGGGAATCTGTAGACAGGATTTACAGAATTGAACAGGATGAAGAATCCAGGCGGATTGGACTGCCGTCAATCCTGTGCGATCTTGTAAATCCTGTCTATTTCCTTTCTTCGTGTTCCCTTTGTGTAACTTCGTGGGAGGAGGTTTTGGTTTACGCCAGGCAATCGAGTTTGCCTGTGCTGTCGCCGAATTTTTCAACCGGCACATTTGCAGTTTCCAGCAGACTGACCAGCAGGTTGTTCAGCGGAGTATCTTTCGGATAAACGACGTGACGATTGCCACGAACCTGTCCGCCGCCACCGCCTGCCAGAACGATTGGCAAATCGTGATGCGTATGCAAGTTGCCGTCGCTAATGCTGCTGCCGTACAGGATCAAGGAGTTGTCCAACAGATTGCCATTGCCTTCCGGCGTCGCTTTCAACCGATCTAGCAAGTAAGCAAACATCTTGACGTGGACTTCGTTGATCTTGGTCACTTTGGCAATTTTTTCGGCGTCGTTTTGGTGATGCGTCAGGTTGTGATGACCGTCAGAAATGCCGATGGTGCGGTACGGGCGATTGCTGCCTTCGCGGGCCATCATCAAACTGACAACACGCGTCATATCGGTTTGATAGGCCAGCACCTGCAAGTCCATGACCAATTTGACGTGGTCTTCAAATTCGTCAGGAACGGCGGTCGGACGTTCCATCACGGGCAATTTCATCGCCGCGTTTTGCTGCTCGGCTTTCTGAATGCGGCGTTCGATGTCTCGCACGGCATCGGTGTACTCATTCAGTTTGACTTTGTCGGTTGCGCCAAGCGTTCCGCCCATTCGTTTCAAACTGCCGTTGACGTAATCCAGAATGCTACGCTGGCGATTGATCTGTTCCAGCCGCGCGGCGGCATCCGTGCTTTCGCCGTCGCCAAACAACCGCTCGAAAATTGCGCGCGGATTATTTTCCACCGGCAAAGGCGTTGTGTCGCTACGCCAGGACATTGTGTTGGTGTACGCGCAGCTATACCCGCTGTCGCAACCGCCAGCCAGTTGGTTCGATTCAATGCCAAGTTCCAGCGAACCAAACTGCGTGAACTTGCTCAATTCTTTGGCGGCAAGCTGGTCAGCGGAAATTCCGGCGCGAATGGTGATTTCGGATTTTTTCGGATGAGCGCCGGTCAACCAAGTCGCGCCCGCGCGCGCGTGATCGCCTGCGCCATCGCCCAGCGCGCGGCCTTGAACCTGAGCCAGGCCGCTGAACACCAACAAGCGTTCGCGAAACGCTTCCAGCGGTTTCATCGTCGAAGCGAACTGAAAGCCCGCGCCTTCGCCCGTCGGCGTCCATTTTTCCATAATGATGCCGTTCGGCACGTACACGAATCCAAGCCGCACGGGCAATTTCGGTCCGCTGGCAAAAGCAGGCGTCATGGCATCCAACATCGGCAAAGCCATCGCCACACCCATTCCGCGCAAAAACGTGCGGCGCGGCAGAGATTTCTTGGTCAGGTTCATAACTTCGGCGTTCTCCTCATTTGGAATGGTTTGCTGCTGACGATTGCAGAAATCATCGCAGTCAATCGGTAATTATCCTTGGCGGCGTCGCGCATAATCTCACGAATGACGGGCGCGTCGGAAGCTTCCAGTCCGCGTCCAAGCGCATAGGTCAGTAATTTTTCCGTGACGGTCGCAATGAATTCGTCTTTGTGGTCTGTCAGCAGAATCTTTTTCAACTCCGCCGGGCCAGTGAAGGTTTTGCCGTTCGGCAATTTGCCGGAAGCGTCAATGATCGAACCGGCGTCCTTCGTTCGCCATTTGCCGATGCCGTCGTAATTTTCCAGGGCAAAGCCAATCGGGTCCATGCGCGCGTGGCACGAAGCGCAAATGGCATTGGCGCGATGCAAATCCAACTGTTCGCGCATGCTCAGCAATCGCCCGTCGTGGCTTTTCGGTTTCAAATCGGGAATGTCCGGTGGCGGCGGAGGCGGCGGCGAACCCAATAGATTTTCCAGAATCCATTTGCCTCGCTGCACGACCGAAGTGCGGTTGGGATACGAAGTCACGGTCAGAATGCTGCCCTGCCCCAACAGGCCTCCGCGATTGGCGCGCTGTTCCGCCGTCAAAGCCACGCGGCGAAACTGCGAACCGTACACGCCGCGAATGCCGTAATGCTCAGCCAGTCGCTGATTCAAAAACGTGTAGTCCGCGTCCAGCAGTTCCACCGCGCCACGGTTTTCGCGAACGATGCTGCCAAAAAACAATTCCGTTTCTTTGGCAAAATCCTGGCGCAAGGTGTCGTCGAACGTCGGGTACACATCCGGGTCAGGTTTCGAAGTTTCCAGGTTTCTGAGGTGCAGCCATTGACCGCCAAAGTTGGCGACAAAGGCTTGCGAACGCGAGTCTTCCAGCAAACGGCCAATCTGTTGCTGCAACACGGATGGAATTTTCAGCCTTCCCTGTTCCGCCAGATTCAGCAATTCATCATCGGGAATGCTGCTCCACAAAAAGAATGACAGCCGCGAAGCCAGTTCAAAATCATTCAGGCGATAAACCGAACCCGGCACGGCCGTTTTCGGATCGCGTTCAACGCGAAGCAGAAAGTCCGGCGACACAAGCATGGCTTCCAGCGCGCTTTGGATGCCGCTGTCGAAATCGCTTTGTTGCCGTTTCTGTTGATAAAACGCCAGAAGCGGTTCGATGTCTGCATTCGTCACCGGGCGACGAAACGCTCGCCTAGCCAACGTGGAAAGAATCTTTTTCGCGCAGGCTGTTTGTTCGCCAGCAGAAGCGTTTGCCGCAGGCTGGCAAATAAAGATTTTTGACCGGCTTGGCGTTTCGCCTCGGCCTGAAGCGTTATGCGGACCGCTGACGATCAGAACTTCAATGGAAGTGTTTTCCGGAATCTCAAAGCGTTTGATTCGCGCGCCATCCAGTCGCAAATCCAAAGCAGCCATTTGCGACGCGCCCATCCCCGGAGGGCCACCGCCACCGCGTCTTGGGCCTGGAACTGCTGGTTCCACCTTAGCGCTTTCTTTGGGATACGCTGCGCCGATGGTGCGCAATCCGGCTTTTACTGGCATCCGGACTTCGTAATATTTGGCCGGGATTCCAGCGTCACCGTTTGAAGGCGTCTTGATGCGAAACAGGTATTCGCCATCCAGCGGGAAGTAGTAATTGACCGACAACCCGCCGCGAGAGAAAAACGGTAAGTCGTCGCTGACCCGTTCGCTTCGGCTGTTGCGTCGCGGAGCAAACCGCTCTTCGACAGGTTTGATTTGCGGATCGCCAACGGCCAATCGGCTAATGCGGCGCGCGGCAGACATATATTTTTCCAGCAGCGCGGGCGACAAGGTCAGCACTTCGCCGATGTTGTCGAATCCGTAGCCGGAATCATCCACCGGAAGCCATTGTCCCGGCTGAATATCCACCGCCAGCAAATCCCGAATCGCGTTGCTGTATTCTGCCCGGTTCAACCGGTGAACGGCTGGCCGCCCCGGATTCGGGTCAAGCTTAGCAGCTCGATCCAGCGAACTTTCCAGCCAGGTGACAAATGCAGCAGTTTCGGCGGCTTCCGGATGTGGCGCTTTCGCAGGAGGCATTTGGCCGGTTCGGACTTTGCGCAGCACGCGTTCCCAGATGTCTGCGTTGGCTCCGACGCGGTTGAAATCCAATCCTTCCAGCACAACGTCAGCGGTTTTGGCTTTCTGGCTGTGGCAACTAACGCAGTAATCGTTGATCAACGTGCGATGCGCTGTCGTGTCTGGCGTTGTTGCGCGTTGTGCCAACGCAGAAGAAACGACATAAAAGACTGCGCAGCTTACAGTTAACAGCACTACTCCCAGTTGCAACCGCTTTTTCTTCATCGTTGATAAACCCGCCGACATTTTTTGTAGAAGTCTGATAGATCAAAAGA
>CAYLJQ010000163.1:0-11451 GCA_964383955.1 uncultured Heliomicrobium sp.
AGCGACAAGACGAGTTATTGGCCATGTGGAGACAGATTTATGGCAATTAAAGGCGGCAGATGGGAAATCAGTGATGCAGAGTTTGAGCGGCAATTTGCTGAAGCGACCGAGCGCGGAAAAGCCGAAATGGATAGCGGCGTGTTTGCTACTGCCGCGCGATACGATAAAGCGAAGCGGCGACTGGTGGTTGACTTGGCGAATGGAATGACTTTGTTGATCCCAACACATTTGCTTCAAGGGTTGCAGGCGGCGAAGGCAAAAGAACTGGCAGAGATTGAAATTCTCGGTGTTGGCTCCGGGCTTTATTGGCCAAAACTGGATGTAGACATCGCCTTGACTGGGTTACTTGCCAACATTTTCAGGATCAACGGCCAAATGTCTGAATTGAAAAATGCGGACGCCAGTACGACCTCCAAAGCCAAACGGGCAGCATAAAATTGATTATGGATATTCGCCAGGCGTTGTTGGCCGTGCATTCCAAGCAGCAGGCGGTGACGATCGTCGAATTCATCGGCGATGACCCGAAGCGTTTTGCCGAGTTGATGAAGCTTTTCTTTGAAGGGGAGTATCGGCTGACGCAACGGGCCGCCTGGCCCATGAGTTATTGCGTTGAACAGCACCCCGAATTGATCCGGCCTTACCTGTCGAAACTAATTAATTGCCTGGATCGGGACGATCAGCACGACGCGGTCCGGCGCAATGTCTTGCGGTTTTTGCAATACATCGAAATTCCCAAACGGCTTGCGGGGAAAGTCTACGCGCATTGTATTGATTTTATTGACGACCCTGATCAGCCCATTGCCGTTCGAGCCTTTGCGATGACCGTCGCGGTGCGCATCGCGAAATCAGAACCGGATTTGATGAACGAATTGCGGCTGGTTGTCAGCAAGCATCTGCCGCATTCGACGGCGGCATTCAAGGTACGGGCAAGACAGGTTTTGTAACTTTAAGTGGCGATTTCGGTAATTCCGAAAAATTGAAAGATTCCAGGAGGTTCCATGAGAGGTCGAAGCTATTTATTGATATCTTGCTTTATCTTGTTATTGTTGAATGCGCTCGACAGTTTTGGGCAAACACCAACTCAGCCGTCAACTTCGCCCACTTCTAACAACTCGCGCTCTAACACTGCAGGAACGGATCCGAGTCGCCAGTCAAGAGTTGAGGCTCAGATTCGCAGCCAAGAAGCTGAAATGCGTAGGCGTGCATTCAACAATCGAAAGCCAGGCGCAACTTTGCCAATTGTTTTGACAGAAGATGAATTGACTTCAGAAGAGAGAAAGGTGCTGACGCCGACCTCTGAAGACTTGAAGGTATATGCCGAATTCCTGCGCCAATCGGGAACTGGCATTTTTCGGTTGATGCGGGTTGATAAACAGACTCATCGGAAAGTGGTGACTGCCGAAAATTTGGATCTTAAAGGCGATGTTCTGTTGGTGGGCGGAGGCGCCCAGTATTCGTTTACGAAAAAGAATCACAATGCTGATAAATGGTCAGATATCGCCTGGGATGAAGATTGGTTTTTGGGCGGCGTGGGAGGCCAGGCGATTGGAGTGTTGGTTAATTTGGGCGATGTCAGTCTGGATAGCATCCATCTGGAAAGTCCTGGCTTGGGGTACTTGGCCAAATTTGCGCCTGCTGCAACTGAAAGCGCAGCGGAACAACAGTTCCAACAACTTGAAAAAGGCGAAACGGACGATGGATACAAGTACGGTTTGTCCGCGCCGTGGAAAATGGATAACACCTACGCGTTGCGTTCGATCAATTATGGCCGTTCGGATTTGCTGGTCGTCTTTCGGGCGGTCCGGCAAGACTCCAATGGCAGTCTGATTGTGTTGTGGAAGAAGCTAAAGAGTTACAACGCGCCTAGTTTGAAAAAAGAGCGGAAGCCATAGTCCGGCGGGCAGCCCGAATTGTGTCGTCTCAGGTTTTCGAAATGATCAATCCCTTTAGAAACATGTGATGAAGGATGCTGATGAAGAATAAAGCAATAATTTTGTTCGCAAGTCTAGTGTTTTCATTTGCCTGCTTAAATTGGGTTGCTGCCCAGCAGCCGGAAAAAACTCCTACCGTCGAAGAACTGATCAAAGAAGGGGACGCCGCCTACCAACGAAAAGATTATGGGAAGTCTGCGAAGCTGCTTCAGGAGGCAGTAGCCAAAGGGGCACGCGAAACCGACGTCATTTATAACGCTGCTTGTTCAACTGCGCTTTCCGGCGACAAAGACGGGGCGTTTCAGTTGCTGGACAAGGTGATTGCCCTGGGATTTCGCAACACGGACCACCTGAAGCGCGACAGCGATTTGGAATCGCTCCGTGGCGATCTGCGCTGGCCCAAAGTGATTGCGGCAAGCGATGGTCAGCAGGCGAAGCACACTAAGGATCACAGCGACCCAGATAAGGTCCGCTTCATCGCCGAAGACATCGGACGTTTCTGGCAGGCGTATGACAAAGCAATAACCGCCAAACCAGAAGAGCGGGCGGCAATCTTTCAACGCGAATATATTGCTCCGGGCACAATCGGGCTGAAAGATTTCAGCCGCAGTGGACGGCTCAATGACAAAACACTGGCGAAAGTTGTCGAAAGCCGCCAGGACTTTTTCAAGAGCATTCGCGCGTTAACTTCCAACTTGGACAAACAGCGAGCAGAAACCATTGCGGCCTTTCGCCAGTTCAAAAAGCTGTATCCGGAGGCGATTTTCCCTGACGCCTATTTTGTCATTGGCCAGATGCAAAGCGGTGGGACGGCATCAGCAAATGGCCTGCTGATGGGGGCGGAAATGTTCACACGCTCGGCGGGGGTACCGATTGATGGACTCAGCGACTGGTTGAAGGGCGCACTGATGGAACCGAGCGAAATCCCGCCGCTGGTCACCCACGAATCCATCCACTTTCAACAGAAATATCCCCTGCAAGGCGGCCTGCTCTGCAATTGCTTGAAAGAGGGCAGCGCCGATTTTCTGGGAGAGCTGGCATCGGGCCGCATGGTCAAACGAATGCAGGAAACGCACGTTTGGGCCAACGCTCGCGAGCGGGAATTGTGGGAAGAGTTTCAGAAAGACATGCCCGTTGCCAACAGCACTTCACGCTGGCTCTATGGCAGCAGCGGCGGAAATGGCCGTCCCGTAGATTTGGGGTACTGGATTGGCTACAAAATCAGCGAAGCGCACTACAAAAACTCCGCTGATAAGAAACAGGCCGTGCGCGATATTCTGATCGTCAAAGACTGCCAGCAACTGCTGAAAGCCAGCCGCTACGCTGAAAAGTTTGCGGCTATGACGCCGATTCAAAAGTAAAGATAACACCCGAAGGAATCTCAAATGCGCGCCAACTCCTCACACGAAACAATCAATCACCCAGATGGTCGCGTTGAGCTGCGCGATTATTCGACGATCAACACCAGTCCGCTCTACAACGAAGATCTGGCGCCGGTTCCCGTGGCTAAGCGTGATTGGACGACGTACAACTACGCCGCGCTGTGGATTTCGATGGCGCACTGCATTCCGACGTACATGATGGCTTCGGGCCTGATTGGCGCGGGGATGAATTGGTGGCAGGCCTTGCTGACGATTCTGCTGGGCAACACGATTGTGCTGATTCCCATTCTGTTGAATTCGCATCCCGGCACGAAATATGGAATTCCCTTTCCGGTCTTTGCGCGTGCGGCGTACGGCACATTTGGCTCCAATCTACCTGCCTTGATGCGTGCGCTGGTGGCCTGCGGCTGGTTTGGCATTCAGGCGTGGATTGGCGGAGAAGCCTTGCACACCCTGTTCAAAGCCATTATCCCGTCGTGGCCAACGCTGCTGGGCGGAGCCATTGGCGGACATACACCGACGGAGTGGATTTCGTTTCTGCTGTTTTGGGCACTGAACATTTTCATCATCTATCGCGGGATGGATTTGCTTCGGTGGGTGGAAAATTGGGCCGCGCCTTATGTGCTGGTAATGACGGCGATTCTGGTAGCGTGGGCCATCTGGCGGGCCAATGGGCTTGGATATTTGTTGAACGAATCGGGCAAGTTTCACACCTTCGCCGAATTCTGGCCGGTTTTTGTTCCTTCACTGACGGCGATGATCGGGTTCTGGGCGACGCTCAGTTTAAACATGCCGGACTTCACGCGCTTCGGACGCAGCCAGCGCGAACAAGTTGTCGGACAGGTTGTCGCCTTGCCGACGACGATGACGATTTTTGCCGCGATGGGTGTGATTATTACTTCAGCAGCGGCAGTGATTTTTCCGCAGATGAAAGCGTCGGAGTTGTGGGACCCAATCAAGGTTGTCGGGCAATTCGATAATCTGGTCGTCGTCGCCATTTCGATGTTCACGGTGGTCGTCGCCACTTTGGCGGTCAACATAGCGGCCAATGTTGTTTCTCCCGCCAACGATTTCGCCAATGCCTTCCCCAAATTGATTTCGTTTCGCACTGGCGGTCTGATCACCGGCATCATCGGCATTTTGATGCAACCCTGGAAGTTATTGGCCGATCCGTCGGCTTACATCTTCACGTGGCTGAACGGATATTCCGGCGGATTGGGTTCAATTGCTGGCGTTCTGATTGCCGACTACTGGCTAGTCAGAGGCAAGCATCTGGAGTTGGGTGATTTGTACCGCGCGCAGGGCATTTATGGGCGCTCCAATTGGCGCGCTATTGTGGCGACAGTCATTGGCTGCGGGTTGGCATGGATTGGACTGGTCGTCCCGTCGTTACAACCGCTCTACGATTACGGCTGGTTCGTTGGCTTTGGAGCTTCGGCCTTGATTCATTACGCGCTGATGAAAGCGGTTCCTCCACAAGGCGCAACTGCTGCTGAAGCGTACGGCATTCCGCGTTAAACCCTCACTGAAGAGAGGCCAAAGAGCATGAAAAAAAGAACTTTTCTAAAGATTGCATCTGCTGGAATTACTGGCGCGGCGATGACGCCGCTCAGTGGCTGCCAAAAACCGGAAGCGCCAGCGACGACTACGCCTGCCACACCAGAGAAGCTGAAAAACTGGGCAGGCAATCTGGAATACAGCACGGGCAAAGTCGCCTATCCCGAAACGGTCGAACAGGTGCAGGCGCTGGTAAAACAGGCGGACAAATTGCGCGCTTTGGGAACACAACACTGTTTCAACAAAATCGCCGATTCGCCGCATCAACTGCTCTCGGCCAAAAAGCTGGACAAGATTCTGGCGCTTGATCCTGACAAAAAAACGGTCACTGTCGAAGCAGGCGTGCGGTACGGAACCTTGGGCGAATACCTGCAACAGAAAGGATTCGCGCTGCACAATCTGGCCTCTTTGCCACACATTTCCGTTGCTGGCTCAATCGCAACCGCGACGCACGGTTCGGGTGTGAAAAATGGCAATCTGGCGACGGCGGTTTCAGCCCTTGAATTTGTGACGGCTGCGGGCGATGTGGTGACGCTGTCACGGGAAAAAGACGGCGAGCAATTTCTAGGCGCGGTTGTGCATCTGGGCGGATTGGGTGTCGTCACCAAAGTCACGCTCGACATTCTGCCCACGTTTCAAGTGAAGCAGGACGTTTATGAAAACCTGCCGTTTGCCGAACTCGAAAAGAACTTTGAAGCGATTATGTCCGCTGGTTACAGCGTCAGTTTGTTCACCGACTGGCAGAAAAACGTGATCAGCGAAGTCTGGGTCAAAACAGTCGTGGCAAATGGTCTATCGCCGAAAGCAAAGCCGGAGTTATACGGCGCGAAACTGGCGACCCGCAATTTGCACCCGATTCGAGAACTTGACGCAATCAATTGCACCGATCAAATGGGCGTGCCCGGACCGTGGCACGAACGGATACCGCATTTCAAAATGAACTTCACGCCCAGCAGCGGCAAGGAATTACAGGCCGAGTATTTCGTTCCGTTCAGCAATGCGGTTGCTGCGCTGAAAGCCATCAACAGCCTTGGCGACAAATGGATTCAAGACTTGTTCATTTCCGAAGTTCGTACAATTGCCGCCGACAATCTGTGGATGAGCACCGCCTACAAACGCCCTAGCGTCGCTATCCATTTCACCTGGAAGCAGCACACCGACTCCGTCATGAAGCTGTTGCCGATTGTGGAAGAGCAACTAGCCGCTTTCGGCGCGCGTCCGCACTGGGGCAAGCTGTTTACGATTCCGGCTGCGCAACTGAAATCCCGCTACGAACGCTATGCGGATTTTCAGCAACTGCTGCGGCAATATGATCCGAAAGGGAAGTTCAGAAATGAATTTTTGGACGTGAATTTTTCTGCCTAACCTAACATCGTTCAAGGAGTAACAATGGCACGAATTGTCAAATGCGGACTGATTCAAGCAAAACACGCTGGCCCAACTGACGCGCCGATTGAAGACATCAAGCGCGCAAACATCGAAAAGCATCTGGGCTTTATTGAGCAGGCGGCCAAACAGGGTGTGCAGATTTTGTGTATGCAGGAAGTTTTCACCACGCCATATTTCTGTGCCGAGCAGCAAACGCGCTGGTACGAAACGGTGGAAAAGATTCCTGACGGGCCAACGACGAAGCTGATGCAGGATTTGGCCAAACAATACGGCATGGTCATTGTCGTGCCGATTTACGAAGAAGAAATCACCGGCGTGTATTACAACACCGCTGCTGTGATTGATGCCGACGGCAAATACCTGGGCAAATATCGCAAGAATCACATTCCGCACGTTGCGCCGGGATTTTGGGAAAAGTTCTATTTCAAACCTGGCAATCTTGGCTATCCGTGTTTTGATACAGCGTTCGCGCGCATTGGGGTTTATATCTGCTACGACCGGCATTTTCCCGAGGGCGCACGAGCGTTGGGATTGAACGGAGCGGAGATCGTGTTCAATCCTTCGGCGACTGTCGCCGGTTTGTCTGAATATTTGTGGAAGCTAGAACAGCCCGCGCACGCTGTCGCCAACGGATATTTCATCGGCGCAATCAACCGCGTAGGGTTTGAAGCGCCGTGGAATATCGGCGAGTTTTACGGGCAAAGCTATTTTTGCGATCCGCGCGGCCAGTTTCTGGCGCAGGCCAAACGCGACGAAGACGCGCTGGTTGTCGCGGATTTGAACCTGGATGTGATCCGCGAAGTTCGCAACACCTGGCAGTTTTTCCGCGACCGGCGACCGGAAACCTATGAATCTTTAGTTCAAGGGTAGGTGAACAGGCAAGAAGAGAAACTAGCCACAAAAGGCACACAAATCACAAAAAAATCAGGTATTTGGTTTTGTGTCTTTTGCGCTTTTTGTGGTTGGATTTTTTGCTCATCTACCGGCAAACCATTGTAGAAATACGGACCATGAAAATTTCTTCCCAGATCTTTCTTTGCCTGTTGGTAGTGCTTGTTCCCTTGATGCCTGCGGCGCAACCACCGTCCTATGACCTGATCATTCTGGGTGGCCGTGTTGTTGACGGAACAGGCAATGGGTGGTTTCGCGCTGATGTGGCTCTGCGCGGAGATACGATTGCGGCAGTGGGTAAACTCGATGGTGCGAATGCTCGGCACGTCATTGTCGCGAAAGATTTGATTGTCGCGCCTGGTTTCATTGACATTCATTCCCACGCACGGCGGACAATTTTTGAAGAGACCAAGGCCGAAAACTACATCCGCCAGGGCGTGACCACGGCAATTGAAGGGCCGGACGGCAGTTCACCTTTGCCGCTGAAACCATTTTTTGATCGGCTGGCCGCAGCGCGCATTGCGATCAACATGGGCGCGCTGGTGGGACAAGGTTCCATCCGCGAAAGTGTCGTCGGTCTGGTCAATCGCAAGGCGACGTCCGACGAAATTGAAAAGATGAAATCGCTGGTGAAAGAGGCGATGGAACAGGGCGCGCTGGGATTGAGCACAGGATTGTTTTACGTTCCCGGCAATTACACGCCGACCGAAGAAGTCATTGAACTGGCCAAAATCGCGGGACGGATGGGCGGCATTCACACTTTGCACATGCGCGACGAAGCTTCAGGCGTGCTGAAAAGCGTCGAAGAAACCATTGCCATCGGCGAACGCGGCGGATTGCCTACGCAAGTGACGCATCACAAGATCGTCGGCAAAGGCAATTGGGGGCGCAGCGTGGACACCTTGCGCCTAATTGCCGAAGCCAGGGCGCGCGGCGTGGACGTGACGATTGATCAATATCCTTACACGGCTTCAAGCACGGGCTTGGTGGCATTGTTGCCGCAATGGTCGCAGGAAGGCGGCCAGCGCGAAATCGTTCAACGTCTGAACGATGCCGCGATACGCGCCAAAATCAAAGCCGCTGTTGTCGAAAGCATCAAGTTTGACCGCGGCGGTGGCGACCCAAAAAACGTGTACATCGCGCGTTGCGGTTGGGATCAAAGCCTGGAAGGGAAGAATCTGGCGGAAATTACTGCCGCGCGCGGACGCTCGACATCGCTTGAAGACGCAGCAGAAACTGCACTGGAAATCGTAGCCCGTGGCGGCGCTTCGGCCATCTTTCACGCTATCCACGAAGACGATCTGGTTCGCATCCTGAAAGACCCGCTGACGATGGTTGCGTCAGACGGCGGCGTGGAAATTCCGGGGCGCGGCGTTCCGCACCCGCGCAGCTATGGCACGTTCGCGCGCGTGCTTGGCTTGTATGTGCGTGAAAAGCGGGTGCTGACTTTGGAAGACGCTGTGCGCAAAATGACTTCGCTGCCCGCTGCGCGGTTGGGGTTGCAAGATCGCGGCGTGCTGCGTCCGGGAATGAAAGCGGATATCGTCATTTTTGACGCCGCACGCATTCGCGACCGCGCGACTTTTGCCGATCCGCATCAGGACGCCGAGGGCGTCAATTACGTAATCGTCAACGGCGCGGTGGTGCTGGAGGACAGCAAGATAACGGAAGCGCGACCGGGAAAAGTATTGCTGGGGGCTGCGGCTCGGCAGTGAAACTGAAGATATTCCGGTAGAAAACACATGCGAGCAGTGATAGACACCAATGTGATCTTTGAGGGGTTGACAAAGCAGGGTGGGGCTTGCGACTTGATCGTTGACGCCTGGCGCGCAGGTCTGATTGAAGCCTGTGTCTCCAATGCGCTCGCTTATGAATACGAAGACGTGCTGGAGCGCAAACTTTCTCCTCGGCGTTGGACACAAATCAAGCCTGTCTTGCACAGCTTGTTGCGACAGGCCGAGTTTGTGACAATCTATTTCTCGTGGCGTCCGAGTTCGCCTGATCCGGGAGACGAACACCTGATTGATTGCGCCATGAACGCGGACGCGACTGTTGTGACTGCAAACAAACGGGACTTAGCGCAAGCCCAACGGACTCTGGGCGTGCGCGTGATGTCGCCCATAGAATTTGTGACTGCGCTGACTGAGCCGAGCTAATCGCAATGTTTTATCTGCGGAGAGAATTGCATGAATACCGTGACTCTGACCTTGCCTGACGTGCTTTACCGACAATTAGAAGGGCTGGCGCAGACCGAAGGGCTTTCCCTGAGCCAGTATCTGTTGAATGCCATGACCGCTTATGCCGCGTCGAATTACCGTGTGCGTGCCACTTCTGACACCGAACGCCTGCAACAACGCGCTGATTTCCTCGCCTTGCTTGACCGCCTTGGAACCGCCACCGAAGAAGCAATAGATCGCGCGCTGGCCGAACGCCAGCCTGTTGCACCCGAACCAGAACTTAGCGAGGAAACAGCGTCCAAAATGCGGGCCTTGATTGAGGCACGCAAAATGAAACAAGCCGGTTAGTCTGTTGCGAGTGATCGTCAACGGAGCAGTGGTGCTGGATGACGCCCGAATGAGCGAAGCGCGCCCAGGACAGGTTTTGTTCGGGGCTGGGTTGCGGCGATAAAGGCACGCAAATCGCCGGATGGCTATTTTTTTTGAGAAGAATGATTCGTGATGATTACACGCAAACTGTTGTGGGTGGATGGCCTGGCCGGCTTGATTGCCGGAGTTGCAATGTTGCTGGTAAAGAATTGGCTGCAAGAGTGGTACCGGTTGCCCATGAATCTGTTGCTCCTGAATGCTGCGGCGAACTTAACCTATGCGTCCTACTCGCTTTCTCTGGCAATGCGAACCAGGCGGCCTAAAGTTCTCATCTTGTTGCTGATCTTTGCAAATCTGACGTGGGCAGTGCTTTGTTTGCGTTGGATATTTGTTTACGCAGAAACTGCCAGCCTGTTCGGACTGGCTCACCTGCTGGCAGAGGCGCTGTTTGTCAGTGGGCTGGCTGGCCTGGAGTGGCGTTGGCGAGAGCAGTTGCAAACAGCTTGAACACTCCCCAAAAAACGCCAGTTTGACCTAACCTGATCAATTCAACCCTGCACATTTTGAACCCCACGTAGTGACGGAACTTACAGGCATCGCTGGTCGGCGGCGCGGCCAATTATGGTAAACTCGCGCGCGTTTACCGGCACACCAATCCAGACAAAGGACAGCACCATGGAATTCGCGATTACTTTCAAACCCGACATGACTCCTACGCGCATCGTCAATTTGACGACGCAAGCCGAAGCCGCCGGTTTCAATTATGGATGGATGTTCGATTCGCACGTTTTGTGGCAGGAGCCGTTTCCGCTGATGACCTTGATGGCGGCGAACACGCAAAAGATGCGCATCGGCCCGTGCGTGACCAATCCTGCGGTGCGCGATTGGACGGTGACCGCGAGCTTGTTCGCCACGCTCAATCGCATTTCCGGCGGACGCATGGACATTGGCATCGGGCGCGGAGACAGCTCTCGCCGCGTGATGGGCAAACGGCCCACGACGCTGGCCGTGCTGGAAGAATGTGTGCAAACCATCCGCGACCTGTGCGGCGGCAAACAAATCGTGTACGAAGAAAAAGAAATTCAGATGCCGTGGGCTGACGCCGGAGTTCCGCCGATTTGGGTTGCCGGGTACGGGCCAAAAGCCTTGCGGTGCGCAGGCAAAATTGGGGACGGAGTGATTCTGCAATTCGCCGATCCGCATTTGATCAAATGGTGTTTGAACTTCGTCCGCGAAGGCGCGGAAGAAGCCGGGCGTGATTTTTCGAAGATCAAAGTGATGGCTGCGGCTCCCGTCTGGGTGTCGGATGATCTGGCTGTCGCGCGTAACCACGTGCGCTGGTTTCCGGCGCTGGTGTCCAACCACGTGGTTGATCTGGTTTCGAAATACAAACCGGAAGAACTGCCGCCGGAGCTGATCGGCTTTATCAAAGACCGCAAAGGCTACAACTATCTGCACCACGCCGAAGTCGGCAGCAGCAACGCGGAATTCGTCACCGACGAAGTCGTTGACCGGTTCTGTATTGTGGGTAACGTTCAGGAACAACTGCGACGCTTGAAAGAACTTCAGGATGTCGGCGTGACGCAATTCAACATTTACCTGATGTGCGGCGACGAAGAGCAAACGGTCGAAGTTTACGGTGAAAAAATTATTCCAAATAGTTGATGGATAAAACCGATTGGGGCCAATAACCCAAAAGAAAAACCACCGAAAGCCGACATACGTTGACTCTTTCCATGCTGTGTGTGGGAAGCC